>CANGNU010000024.1 GCA_947455365.1 Rickettsiales bacterium
ATATGACAAAGATGGCGAACTTTCACGCAAAGGTAAAATAGATTTCATCTTGGCCGATCACATTTTGCGCAACGAAATTTTCCACAAAAAACCACCAAAATCTTTCGACCGCGATGATTTTGCCAGCTTAATTTCGCCAATTAACAATTTAAAGGTAGAAGATGCGCTGGCTACATACGCCTATATGCACGCCAAAACAATTCAAATTAACCTAGATATTTTTAGCGGCGCAGGAAAAGGAATGCCAAAGCAAATTTTTGTTTGTGGCGGTGGCAGAAAAAACATTGCAATCATGGACGAAATGCGCAAATGGCTTTCTGGCGTTGAAGTAAAAACAGTAGAAGATTTAGGATTTAACGGCGATGCAATAGAAGCCGAAGCCTTTGCTTTCTTAGGAATTCGCCGTTTGTTAAAATTGCCGATTAGTTTTCAAAAGACGACAGGGATTTCACCGGATTGTAGTTTCTCTCAGGTTTCACCTCGGCGGCATTTTTCTTCTTACGGCGGCGTCTTCTATCCCGCTTAACCTTACGCACCTTGCCTGAATCAAGCACTAAGCGACCTTTAATGTGGTTGTCGATAATTGCTTCAAATTCTTCAACTTGGTCTTTGAAAAAGTGATCAGCGCCAGCAACGGTTTTGTAGATAATTTCTGCACCATCGCGCGCGGCTAGTTTTTCTGCCAATTTTGCGCTATCAGCTTCTTTAGAAATTTCATCCTTGTCACCTTGTATAATTAGGCCAGATGAGGTGCAAGGCACGATGAAGTTAAAGTCATATTTTGCAACAGGTGGTGCAATTAAAACATAATTTTCAATTTCTGGGCGGCGCATAACCAGCTGTAGAGCTATCCACGAGCCAAAAGAAAAGCCGCCAACCCAATATTCAGAGGCTTCCATGTTTTGGTCATGCAGCCAATTCATTACGGCTGTAGCGTCGAGAAGTTCTCCTAAGCCATTGTCAAATTTGCCTTGTGATTTTCCTACGCCACGAAAATTAATGCGCAACACTGAAAAACCGTTATTGGCAAAGGCTTTGTAAAGGTTGTAAGTAATTTTATTATTCATAGTGCCGCCATGCAGTGGGTGAGGGTGCAGCACTAGAGCGACAGGCGCTTTCGGGTTATTGCTTTGATGATATTTTCCTTCAATTCTTCCGGCAGGGCCGTTGATAATGACTTCAGGCATTTTATTTTAGTTGGTTGGTAGAGCCAAAATTGGGGCCAATTAAACTAATTGATCCCATTGCATTGGTCGGCCAGCTGCATCAACAATTAGATTTGCAGTACCAGCATATTTTGCCGCCATGTATTTACCATGTCCAGCATGCACGCCGTGGTAAAGGATAGGCTCAATTTCTTTGCCATTATATTGTTTTTTAGCAACAGCTTTTCTGTTTTTAGGGTTATTCTTCGTGCCCATGAGTAATAAAAATTAAAATTTTAGTTTGAAAAACCAATTAAGGGGCGCATAATTTAGCTTATTGTATAGCAAAAAGCAAGTTTTTTGTTGAGGAATTTTTTCTCTGCTGGACTATTAAAATTTCAAATTAAATTTACAAAATGCCAAATTTTACTCGTTTAAAAGATTGTGTGGTGACTAATAAAAATGTTATTGTGCGCGTCGATATTAATGTGCCAATGAAAGGTGGAAAGATTGAAGATGACACGCGTATTAAGGCCGTCATTCCTACTCTGCGTTATCTTGCTGAGCATAAGGCGAAGGTAATTGTAATTTCGCATTTTGGTCGTCCTGAAGGTGCGCAAATTAGAAATTTTCCACATAATTCTGCTGCGCCAAATGAAATTATTGCGGGCGATGCAATGTCTTTGCAGCCTTTGGTGGAAAGGGTTCAGCAGCTTCTTGGTGATGAAATTAAAGTTAGTTTTGTTGATGATTGTGTTGGTGATAAACCACGCGCAGCCATTGCCAGCGCAGCTTACGGCGATGTCATCATGTTAGAAAATTTGCGCTATTACAAGCAAGAAACCAAAAATGACCAAGCCTTCGCGCAAGAGCTGGCAAGCTTCGGCAATCTTTATGTTAATGACGCATTTTCATGTTCGCATCGCGCACATGCTTCAATTGTTGGCATTCCTGCTATTCTCAAGGGTTGCGCGGGGTTTTTGCTTGAAGCAGAATTAGATAATCTCACCAACTTGCTAGAAAATGCCAAGAAGCCGATGATGGCGGTTGTAGGCGGCGCTAAGGTTTCCACTAAATTAGATTTACTGAATTCGTTAGTGTTTAAGGCGCAAAGCCTTGTGGTTGGCGGTGGCATGGCCAATAGCTTTCTTTACGCAATGGGAAAAAATATTGGCAAATCGTTGTGCGAGAAGGATTTAAAGCCAGAAGTGCTAGCGGTGATTGAAAAGGCCAAACAGGCTGGATGCGCGATTCTATTGCCTTTAGATGTGGTTGTAACCAAAAAATTTGA
Source organism: Rickettsiales bacterium (assembly GCA_947455365.1). Classification (GTDB taxonomy): domain Bacteria; phylum Pseudomonadota; class Alphaproteobacteria; order Rickettsiales; family UBA1997; genus CAMCFD01. The sequence goes on from CANGNU010000024.1 coordinate 2,437, forward strand.
AGAAAATGCGCAATGCAAAACAGTTGCAGTTGATGAAGTTGCTGATGATGATATTATCGCCGATATAGGTGCGGCAAGCGTTCGCAGCCTTGGAGAGGCTTTGCAAAAACATCAAACTTTATTATGGAATGGCCCGTTAGGTGCTTTTGAGATTAAGCCTTTTAACCAAGGTACAGAAGGCTTTGCGCATGTTGCTGCATCGCTTACTAAACAAGGAAAATTGTTGTCGATTGCGGGTGGGGGAGATGTTGTTTCTGCTTTGAACTCGTGCAATTTAGCTGATAGCTTTACTTATATTTCAACGGCTGGTGGGGCTTTTTTAGAATGGCTTGAAGGTAAAGAATTGCCAGGCGTTGCGGTGTTATTGAAATAATGGTGCACCCGGCGGGATTTGAACCCACAACCTTTGCCTTCGGAGGGCAATACTCTATCCAGTTGAGCTACGGATGCGTTATTGTATCAATATTTTCTTATGAATTTATCTTTTAATTTTTGCGTCGTGACTGAATCAAAACTAGGTCACGCTAATTCTCGCTGCGAGAGACGCGCTGACCTATTTTGACACAGTCGCGACGCAAAAATTAAAAGATAAATTCATAAGAAAATATTGATCAGTTTTTTTATTTTGCGATTAATTTTCCTTGGGCGGTGTTGGCGTGAAATTCGCCAGAGAAGCTGTATTCGCCTGCTTTGAGCGGGGTGATAATTAGTGTAACTTTTTTGCCGGCGGGAATAATTTTTTCTTTATTTAGCGAGGCACTTTCAAACTCTTCTGCAGTATTATCAAGATTTTCTACAATCAATTTAAACTTCTGCTCAGCAGGAACTTGCAATGCAGCAGGAATGAATTGATGGTCTTTAATTTGCATTTCAAATTGCGGTGTTTCGCTTGCAAAGGCTTGATTGGTAAGCATTGCAGCAGTTAACAAAGTAAGAATTTTTTTCATAAAATTTTTTAAAAAATTTAAATATCTGTTGTAAAAATAATTGACGAGAGAAGATATTCTTTATTGAGGTTAAATTTAATCAGCTAGAGTAACTAGCCCCGAACCGAGTTATGCGCCATCGCGAGCTTTGCTCGCTGAAACTAGATGGCGCATCCTGTCTGAGGGGTGGGGCTAGTTACTCTAGCTGATTAAATTTAACCTCAATAAAGAATATCTTCTCTCGTCAATTATTTTTACAATTCCACGCTATTTCTCCTTACGAAAAAACTGCGCCAAATCCCTTACATGCGCCACAGTTTTAATTTGTAACTCAGGTAAAGATTTTTTCAAAGCAGAAAAATTTTTATTTTTCTCATTGGCTTGCGGAATTAAACAATTTTTAAACCCCAGCCGCGCCGCTTCTTTCAAGCGCGCTTCAAGGTTGTTGATCATGCGAATTTCTCCCGTTAAGCCAACTTCACCCATCACGCAGGTGGAAGAAGAAAGCGCAACATCGCGCGCAGCAGAAATTAGTGCACAGGCAATTGCTAAATCGGCCGCGGTCTCGTGAATTTCTAGGCCGCCGACAATGTTGAGATAAACTTCTTTATCAAATAAATTTAAGCCAAAACGCGTGCTTAAAACGGCAATAAGCATGGCCAAGCGATTAATGTCCCAACCAACAACCGCACGGCGTGGCGTGGGCATGTAAGAAGGAGAAATTAGTGCTTGCACTTCAATTAAAATGGGGCGCGTGCCTTCAATTCCAGCAAAAACCGCGGTGCCACTGGTTTCGTGGTGATATGAAGCAAGAAATAATTCGCTGGGATTATTCACCTCAGACAAGCCCACATCATTCATCTCAAACACGCCAATTTCACCCGCCGCGCCAAAGCGATTTTTCACCGCGCGCAAAATGCGAAAATGTAAATCTTTTTCGCCTTCAAAATAAAGAACAGTGTCGACAATATGCTCAAGAACCTTAGGGCCAGCTATCTGCCCATCTTTGGTCACATGGCTAACAATTAACAAAGTGATATTATTTTTCTTAGCAAAAATTGCCAATTCACCAGCCGCTGCGCGCACTTGCGACACGCTTCCGGGTGCTGAAGAAAGCTCTTCCAAAAACATGGTTTGAATAGAGTCTATGATGATGACTGTAGGCTGTGCGCCCGCTTTTATTGAATGAACAATGTCAGAAACATTAGTTGTTGCGGCAAGTTGAATTGAATGATGATTAGCACCAAGGCGATTGGCTCTAAGGCGAACTTGATCAACCGATTCTTCACCTGAAATATAAATTACCTGATTATTTTTCTTCGCTAAAACATCTGCCGTTTGTAGTAATAAAGTAGATTTTCCAATTCCCGGGTCGCCACCAATTAACACGACAGAGCCTTGCACCAAGCCGCCGCCAAGTACGCGGTCAAGTTCTTTAATGTCAGTTGCAATGCGGGGAAAATCTTGTGCTTCGCCATCAAGGGCGATAAGTTCTAGCTTACTCTCATGCGCTTTGCCGCTGGTTTTTTTCTCGGGGGTTAATCGCGAAAAATGCGAGGCGCCACCTTCTTCAAATTCTTCAACAAGGCTGTTCCAAGCCCCGCAATCAGTGCATTTGCCGCTCCATTTAAAATGTACAGCGCCGCAAGATTGGCAGGAATAGGCAGTTTTTTTCTTGGTCATGGTGATGTAAAAATTTTAATAAATTTGTAAAATCAGTCTATAATTTTAAAATTTTTTTACAAATCTTTTAACGATTAGGTGTCAGCAAACATGCGGGTTAAATTATGATAGCAAGAAGTTAAAACCACCGCGTTATCGTCGTCGCCGTAGGTTTGGCGCAGGTTGAGAATTGCAACATCCATATCAAATAAAATGCGGCGAACATCATCGCTGCGAATCATGCTTTCAATCCAGAAGAAGCTGGCAATGCGCGCGCCTTTGGTTACGGGCTCGACGCGGTGCAAACTGGTTGACGGGTATAAAATTGCATCACCAGCAGCAAGCTTGACCGGCTTAGAGCCGTAAGCATCTTCAATGACTAATTCGCCACCTTCATATTCATCAGGTTCAGATAAAAACACTGTGCAAGAAAGGTCGGTGCGAACATTTTCACCGGTTTTTGCAAAGGTGCGCACGGCATTATCAACATGATTACCAAAAGAATTGCTGCTGCCACTATAGCGATTAAACAAAGGCGGGAAGATTTTTTTTGGCAAAGAAGCGCTAAAAAATAATCCGTTGCGTTGAATGTTTTTAATAATGATTGTGCGCAATTCAGCTAGCTGTGGTGCGTCTTCAGGCAATTGTTCATTATTTTTTGCTTTTTCCGATTGCGCGCCTGCGGTGTGTTTGCCATCTTTCCACTGGGCATTTTCTAGCAACGAACGGCAATGTTGCACCATTTCTTTTGATAAAAGTTCTTTAAGTTGAATTAACATAATTTTATTTTTTAGGCCTTAATCTAGCGCGGTTGTTGAATTGAGCTAGATTAGGCTATGATTAGAATTTATAACCAACACTTACTTGGAAGGTGCGCCTTTGTCCTGGAACGCCCCAGCCGCCATTAAGGTAAATTGAGTCGTAATAATTGCGGTCAAGCACATTGAGAATATTTAGCTTAAGTGTGTATTGATTTAGGTTCCACTGTGCCAAGGCATCAACTCTGGCATAGCCGGGAACTCTACGGATTGTAGGTGCAACCCAGGCTCCTCCAGTTTGAGTTTGGCTGATTGAATAGCCAAGTCTTTCTCCCACAAAGTCAACGCCGCCGCCAAGTTTCCAGTTTTGTGTAATTTTATAAGTATTCCAGAAATTTCCTGAAACGGTTGGCGTGTTAACGGGCCGCAAGCCTACGCCGTAAGGGTTAACATGTTTATCAATTTCTGATTTCATGAATGAAACGCCACCAAAAATTTCCCATTTATTGGTAACATGGCCGCTAGTTTCAAATTCAATACCATCAGTGTGGCGGCGTCCAGAAAGAACCGAGACGCTAGTGTTAGTCTGGTCAGTATTGCGTTCATTGGTTTTTTCAGTTCTGAAAATTGCAGTTCGAAACGATAATTTTCCGTCAAATAATTCCCATTTCGCCCCCACTTCCATATTGATGCTTTTTTCGGGGTCTATTTTTCCGGCATTTGCCAAGCTAGTGTTGTTCAAGGCTTCAATGGCATAAAGGTCACCTGATGGATTAAAAGAAGTGCCGTAAGAAATGTAATAAGTTGCAAGATCGGACGGCTGATATAAAAGCCCCGAGCGATAGCTCCAGACGCGGTCGCGGCGTTGGTAAGTTGTCAGTGCGTTGTTGGTGTCATTGCGACTAGAATATTTAGCGTTGAAGTCGTCATATCTAAAGCCCAGCAATAATTTCCAATGCGGTAAAAATTGCAGCAAGTCTTGCCCATAAAGGCCCAAATTGGTATCGCTAAAATGAACAGGATTAATGCGCTGAAAACTTCCGCCGTAATTTGTAGGCAAAGTATAGTTATCAGGGTTAAGCGGAGTGGTGGGATTATTTGTAGAGCCGCTTGGCGAGGCATAAGACCAGCGGCTAGCTCTTTCGTTTAAATATTCCATGCCTAATAAAGTTTCATGTTTTAGGCCGTAAGTTGCAAATTTTGAAGTATAATTAGTTTGAATATCTTGATTATCTTCAACTGCACCGCGAGCCTGCCTGCCGCGACAGATATTGCCAGCGCTAGTAGTGCAATTAGCGTTTGGATTATTGGTTAAGGCATAAGAAGCAGTAGTCGCGCGCAAATCTCGCTTCACATGAGTATCGCGCAAAATAGTTTTTACCTCGTTGTTTTTATCAATTTTATGCGTCCAGCGCCCTGTAAATACATCGGAAGAGTCCTTCTGATAATCTTCTTTTGCCAAGCCATAAAAAGTGTTATTTGGAACATTAATTGGCTTAGAATTGGCAACGCTAGGAATAGGAATGCCAAAATCAGGAATATCATCATATTGCAAATGCGTGTAAGAAAGCAGATATTCATTATCAGTGCCAATGCCAAACTTAACCGATGGCGCAATGCCAAAACTGTGATGCTCAACAATATCGCGGCTGCTTTTATTATCAGTCTTCATCAAGTTAAGGCGAACCGCAGAATTGCTGCCAATATTGCTGTTAATATCAGCAGTGCCGCGAGTGTAGTCATAGCTGCCGCCAATTAAATTAACGCTAGAATTTAAGTCAAGATCAGCCTCTTTTTGCGCCTGATTAACCAGCCCACCAGTAGAGCCGCGCCCAAACAGCATTGAAGACGGCCCGCGCAGCACCTCAACGCGCTCTAGGTTAAAAGTATCGCGATTATATTGCGCATTGTCGCGCATGCCGTCCAAATAAAGGTCGCTTGACGCGCCAAAGCCGCGAATGGTAATGTTGTCGCCAATTCTGCCACCTTCGCCCGCGTTAAAAGTAAGGCCCGAAACATTGCGCAAAGCCTCTTGCAGCGTGGCTGCGTTGCGGTCGTCCATTAAATTGCGATTAACTACAGTAATTGATTGCGGAATATCCTTCACCGCCTGCGACATCTTGCCAATTGTGGTCTTGCCGCTTTGATAACCACTAACTTGCTTATTATATTTTTCCTTCACCACCACCGTTGGTAAGGCAGTGTCATCAGCCCAAGCCAGAGTTGCCTGCAGCGACATTATAAAAGCCAAGGCCGTTCTTGTTGCGCCAATATTATTTTTTAAAATTAAGGGATTATTTTTTGTGTTTATCATTTTATTCTCCTATTTTCCAACCTTGCTAACAAAGCCAAGCTTGCTAATTCCCGCCTTATTCGCTTCGGTCATTATATCAGTAATTTTTTGATATTTCGTATCTCGATCGGCCTGCAAACGCAGCTCGGTGTCTTTTTTCTTTGCCGCTTCATTTTGCAAAAGCTGCGGCAAATTTTCTTGCTGAATTTCTTTACCATTCCAAAAAATTCTGCCTTTTTCATCAAGCGAAATATTTATCACGTTAGGCTTCTCAGGGCTTGCCGCTGTAGCGCTGTTAGGCAGATTAACATTTACTGTATTAGTGATTAGTGGTGCCGTCACCATAAAAATAATCAGCAAAACCAACATTACATCAACCAGCGGCGTAGTGTTGATTTCGCTCATTGGAGCGCCATTATTGTTTTTGTCAAATCCACCAAAAGACATTATTTTTTCTCCTTCACAAATGAAGAGCCAGTGCTTAAATAAGCGTGTAAATCATGGGCGAAGCCATCAAGCTCCATCAGCTCTAAACGGTTGTAGCGCACAAAAGCGTTGTAAGCCAATACCGCAGGAATTGCTACAAACAAGCCCAACGCCGTCATAATTAAAGCCTCGCCAACTGGCCCCGACACAGTATTTAAGCTGGCCGAACCCGCAGCAGAAATTCCTACCAACGCATTATAAATTCCATAAACCGTACCAAATAAACCCACAAACGGTGCCACCGCGCCAATTGAAGCAAGAATTGTCATGCCACCTTCAAGCCGCGCCGTTGCTTGGTTAATAGCTTGTCGTAAAGCACGAGTGATAAATTCATCGCGATGCAAATTTTTGCCAATCTCGTTATTTTTTTGCGCATCAAAATGCTGCGCCGCCTTGATAGAGCTATCTGCAAGTTGAGTAAAATTATGCAGCGCACCAAGTTTTTCTGCTAATTTATTGGTGGCTTTTTCAATAGTTGATTCATGCCAAAAATTTTCTAGCGCCTTGCCAATAAGCCCACGATTCCACACCCGCCAAGACTTCAGTGCAATTTGTGTCCAACTTAAAATTGACATTACCAGCAAAACTAACACTACAAAGTGGCTGATAGAATCGCCCTGAGACCAGAAGTTTGTAAGGCCGTACTCATTTACAGAAGTTATTTCTGACATTTTTTTGTTAAATTAAAATTTTTAAAAAAACTTGCAAAGGCTTGAATATCAAGGCTTTCGACTATCTTTCCAGAGAAAATTTCACTGGAACTTGCACCCAAGAAGCAACTAATTTATCGCCATTTTTTGCTGCAATGAAGCGCCATTTTTTCACGGTTTCAAGTGCCGCCGCATCAAGCATCTCGTGGCCAGAGCTTTCTTTCAGCTCAACTTTTTCTGCCTTGCCATCAACCGAAACAAAAGCCCGCAACACAACAGTGCCTTGCTCTTCCAGCCTGTGTGACAAAGCAGGGTAAACTGGTGCAGGGTTATTTAAATAAGCAGCATCAAACACCGCAGGCTTAGTGGCTGTAATTACCGCAGATTGCGCTACCGAATTAACAGCTTGCGCTGCTTTGCTATTTGACTCACTTTTTTCGGCTAAATTTTGTTTTGAACTTGCCATTGCAGATTGCGCAGCATTGGTTTTTTCTTCAACCTTAACTGCTGCTTTAGCACTAGAGCTGCTTGCAATTGCAGCAGAACTTGCAGCGGTATTTGACGAAGAAGAAACATCCATCATTGTTA
>CANGNU010000025.1 GCA_947455365.1 Rickettsiales bacterium
CCAGTCATAATTCCTGAAGGGTGGCGCAAATGCACGCCGCTGCTGTATTGGAAGGACTCGCCAGCAGTAATGTTTGGTTGCTCGCCAATGACGCCTTCGCCATCAACTTCTTGCACGCCGCCGCGTTCATCGATAATTTTCCAGTGACGATTAATTAGTTTAACCGCGTGGCTGTTGAAGTTAGAGATGCGAATGTGATAGGCCCAGATGAATAAATTTCCTAGTTGGCTAGATTGGCTGTCGATAAATTCGGGCCAAGCGGTAATTTCAACGCCGTTAGTGGTGGCGCTGTAGTGGTTTTTGCTAAGCTGGCTGCTAAGGCCAATTGGCGTGATTGTAGAAGGTTTGTTTGATTTGGATAAAAGCGTCATATTTAGAAAATTTGTAAAAATGAAATGCAAATATAAGCAAGAAATTGCGATTTACAAGGCGAAGATTTTTGCTTGCGCGAGAATGACAGGTCGCGTTAAAATGGCGGGCTTTATGCGCCAATCTAGTTCATGCGATCAGTCATATCAACGACGCGCATTAATTCTTTTAAATCGGTGACGCCAGCAACAACCTTGCTAATGCCATCTTCAACCATTGGAATAAAATTTTTCTTGATAAGGTAATCCCACATTTCCTTGCGGCTCTTGGCGGCAGAAACCATTTCGTCAAGTTCGCGATCGAAAGGCAAAACTTCGGCGACAACAACGCGGCCTTTATAGCCACCGTTGCATTTCTCGCAACCCACGGCTTTGTAGAGCTTTTCAACATGAGAATATTTTGCGCCGAGTAATCTTTTTTCAAGCGGTTCAATTGGGTGTTCTTTTTTGCAATGCTCGCAAAGCTTACGGGCGAGGCGTTGCGCAACAATACAAATTAGTGAACCAGCCATCAAATAATTGGGAACGCCAATATTCATTAAGCGCGGAATAGCGCCAAGAGCGTCGTTGGTGTGCAAACTGGTGTAAACTTGGTGGCCCGTCATTGCTGCTTGAATGGCAGTAACGGCGGTTTCTTTATCGCGAATTTCACCCACCAAAATTACATCAGGGTCTTGGCGCAAAATGGCTTTAATTCCTGTCGCAAAATCCATGCCAATATCGGCGCGAATGCTCGATTGGCGAATGAGCGGAATGTGATACTCGACAGGGTCTTCGAGTGTCATAATGTTTTTGTCGATGGAGTTAATGTAATTTAACACCGTGTATAAAGTGGTGGTTTTACCGCTGCCTGTAGGGCCCGTCAAAATAATTACCCCCTCAGGTCGTTGCACCATTTTCTTAATCAAATTGATGCTATGTTCGGTGAAGCCAAGCTTATCAAGGGTTAGAATGCCTTGTTTCTCGTCCAAAATTCGCATGACGATATTTTCGCCATTGATAGTTGGTTGTGTTGAAACACGAAAGTCAATTTTGCGACCAAGAATTTCAGAGTTAATGTGTCCATCTTGCGGTTTGCGGCTTTCGGCAATGTTCATTCCTGCCATAATTTTTATGCGCACCGCAATTGCCGACCAGTGATCTTTGTGAATTGAGCGAATTTGCATCATCTTGCCGTCAATGCGGTAGCGGATTCGCAAGAACAAATGCTCTGGCTCAAAGTGAATATCAGAGGCGCCGTGATGCACCGCATCGGTCAGAATAGCGTCAACCAGCCGCACCATTGGGCTTTTATAGTCGCCGCGTAATTGCGATTCATCGTTGATTTTATTGACATCAATGCCCTCAACTTCTTTTAAAATGCCTTCAATCGACATTTCATAGCCGTGATATTGGTCGATGGCGTGAAGAATATCAACCTCGGGAACATAAACCGGATTGATGCGAAAATTATTCGGAAAACAGCGACGCACTTGGTCAATTGCAACAATGTCGAAAACATCGGCCATTGCTACAGTGACGGTGTCTTTGGAGTATGAAACTGGAATTAATTTATTGTGCAGCGAAAATTCTTTCGACACTTTTTTAACCAAGCGCGCATCGAGGATTGTTGCTTTAATATCGAATTTTTTAATACCCGTCGCCTCGTTGAGAATCTCGCCCAGAGCGCCTTCCGAGATGAATCCCATTTCAACCAAAATTGCCGAAACGGTCTTTGAATTTTTAAGGCGAACTTGCTCTTTAAGGGCAATGGTCAATTGGTCTTCCGAGATTACTTTTTTCTCAAGAAGCCTTGCGCTAATATCGGTATTAATTGAAGGGCCGGCCATTTTTGCTGGTTTGATTTTAAAATATTTAAGCTAGAATGCGTGGCTTGTAGTTTGTTGCAAATGCAGTGAATTTGTCAAGTTAAGAATAAAAATTTTCCAAAAATTATGTCAGCTTCCACAAAAATTGTGACGCGTTTTGCGCCATCGCCAACAGGCTATTTACACATTGGTGGCGCGCGTACAGCATTGTTTAATTATTTATTCGCGCGGCATTTTGGTGGAGAATTTTTGCTGCGAATTGAAGATACTGACGAGAAGCGCTCAACTAATGAAGCAATTGATGCAATTCTGCAAGGCCTTGACTGGCTTGGCTTGAAGCATGATGGTGATTATATTTTGCAGTCAAAAAATTTAGCCAGACATGCGAAGGTGGCGGAGGAATTATTAGAAAAAGGGCAAGCTTATTTATGCTACACCAGTGCTGAAGAGCTAGAATCTATGCGCTCTGCCGCTGAAAAAAAAGGCGAGGTGTTTCGTTTTAAAAGTGAGTGGCGCGATAAAAATCTCTCGCAAGCTTCCTTGGTGAAGCCAGTGGTGCGCATTAGAGCGCCAAAGGACGGCGAGGTTATCATAAAAGATTTAGTGCAAGGCGAAGTGCAAGTTAAAGGCAGTGAAATTGATGATTTAGTCATGTTGCGCAGTGACGGCACGCCTACATACATGCTGGCTGTCGTCGTTGATGACCATGACATGGGAATTACTCATGTCATTCGCGGCGATGATCATTTTACCAATGCCTTTCGCCAAAAAGTTATCTATGAGGCCATGAACTGGCAGGTTCCGCACTTTGCTCATATTCCACTAATTCACGGTGCTGACGGCGCCAAAATGTCGAAACGCCATGGCGCAACTTCGGTAATTGATTACCGCGCAATGGGCTATTTGCCTGAGGCCATGCGCAATTATTTGCTGCGCTTAGGTTGGAGTCACGGCGACGCCGAAATCATCTCAGACCAACAGGCTGTTGAGTGGTTCAATGTTGACAAAATTGGTCGATCGCCCGCGCGCTTTGATTTTGCTAAGCTTAATCACATTAATAAGCATTATCTTAAAGAAAAATCTGAAGCAGAATTATTTGCTTTAATTTCTTTTACAAAAGAGCCCAGCGAGGCAGAAAAGGCAAGGGTTCTTCGTGCATTAAAATTTACTAAAGAGCGCGCCGAAACCCTCAAAGATTTGGCAAAAATTACTGAAGTTTATTTTGATAATTTTATCACGCAGGCAACAGATGAGGCCACTGGTAAAGTGATTGGCGCCTTTGATAGTGCGGCGCAACAGCTAATTTCTGAAAAAACCACCATGCTGCAAGAGCTGCAAAAAATTTTAGTTGATTTAGAAGAATGGAGCCACGATACTATCAAGCACGCGCTTTCCGCCTACGCCGAAAGCAAGTCGTTAAAAATAAAAGATTTCGGTCCACTTTTAAGAATTGTTCTTACATTTTCTGCCGCTTCGGCTGGTGGAATTTTTGATGTAGTAGAAATTCTTGGAAAGGTTGAAACTGTAAGACGAATCAACAATTGCTGTAAATAAATTTCTGCCATATTTTGAACTGAATATGGCCATTTGGGAGCCCCCGACATTTTTCAATTGCTTATGAAACTAGCTCGCGCCTTTGCCATTCTTGGTTGTATTGCTTCAATAATTTTTGCCAAAACCAGTTTCGCTGCCGTGCAAGACGGATTTTTCTTTAAGCCATTTTTAACCTTGGAATATGCTGCGCCAAAGCTTTCTGGTGGCGGTGTTAACCCGCGTTTTCAAAATAATGTAATTGGCAAGCAAATAAAAAAATTTGAAAATATCGCGCTGGGTTTTCATGGTCGCATTCATAAATTTGTTGGCATCAATGTCAACTGGTCGCAAATGGGTCTTTCGAGCGCTGTTCTGCAGGGTCACCAGCTTAGTCAAAAATCAAATTTTGGTCTTAGTCACTACGATTTTTCGACGCAATTTTTTGTACCATTGGTTGAAGATAGCGTGGTAGAATTTTTTGGCGAAGTAGGTGTTTCTAGTATGAAAAGCCATTTAACGGTTTTTGATACCGATGGCAGTTATGCCAAAAATCAATCTAGCGAAACCCACACTTTTTTTGGAGTAGGTGCGCAATATGCACCATTCAACGATTCAAATGATGTTATTCGAATTAGCGCTCAACGCTACAACGGTAAGCTTCAACTGCTTGATACAAATTTAACACTTATTAAAATTGGATATGCAAAAGAGTTTTAATTCCTGTTGTATTTTATAGCTGTTTTCTAAATTCTATTTTCGCAGAGCCCTGCAAAATTCTCAAAAATAAATGCTATGCCTAAAAACTATTTATTCACCTCAGAATCCGTTTCTGCAGGCCATCCTGACAAAATTTGCGATCAAATTTCTGACACTTTGGTTGATGCTTATTTAGCCAAAGACCCTTACGCCCGCTTGGCGATTGAAACTTTTGCCACTACCAATCGCGTAATTATTGGTGGAGAAATTCGTGCGCCGCAAATTTCTTCAGCGGAAATAGAGTCGCTAATCCGTGCCACTGTAAGAGAAATTGGCTATGAGCAAGATGGTTTTCATTGGAAAAATCTTGAAATTACCAACTTGCTGCACGGGCAATCGGCGGATATTGCAGTTGGTGTAGATGCTGCTGGCTCTAAGGACGAAGGTGCTGGTGACCAAGGAATTATGTTTGGCTATGCTTGCAACGAAACTGATGTTTTAATGCCAGCCGCAATTTATTATTCGCATCGCGTGCTGCATAATATTATGGACGCGGTAAAAGCGGGAAAGCTTGACAGGCTTGGGCCCGACGCTAAAAGCCAAGTTACTTTGCGCTATATTGATGGCCTGCCTGTTGCTGCAGAAACCGTGCTAGTTTCAATTCAGCACCCTGAAGGCACGACACAAAAACAAGTGCGCGATGCAATCAGGCCTTATGTTGAAGCCACCTTGCCTAAGGGCTGGATGTGCAAAGACGAGAATTTTCTTGTTAATCCAACCGGCAAATTTGTAATTGGCGGGCCTGATGGCGATGCTGGTTTAACCGGTCGCAAAATTATTGTTGACACTTACGGCGGCGCGGCCCCGCATGGTGGTGGTGCATTTTCAGGAAAAGACCCCACTAAGGTTGATCGCTCTGCCGCTTACATGGCGCGCTATTTGGCGAAGAATGTTGTGGCTGCTGGTTTGGCAACTCGCTGCACAATTCAAATTGCTTATGCGATTGGTGTTTCTAAGCCTTTGGCGGTTTATGTTAACAACCATCACACCGGAATTGCTGGTGAAGAAGTGGTGAAAATGATTAACAATTTGGTCGACCTTTCGCCACGCGGAATCCGCACGCATTTAGGGTTGAACAAGCCTATTTATAAACGCACAGCGTCTTACGGCCACTTTGGTCGCACCCCTGAAGCTGATGGTGGCTTTTCTTGGGAAAAAACTGATTTGGCAGAGAAGTTGAAGAAGTTGATTTAGTATAATTCTGAATCTCGTCCTCGGCAAAGCCTTACTCTCCCTTGGTCTGCCCCTCAAACAGGTGATGACCCGACGGACGAATCTTCTTCAATTTTTGCTTAGTGCCGCGGGCCATCGAACTCGGTTCATACCAAGGGAGAGTAAGGCTTTGCCTTTCTTGAGTTATGCAACCTGACTCAGCAGCTTAACATGTCCAAGGTGCCGCGTTTTCTCATAATGTTTTTTATCGCTTGTAACAAAATAACAATTATTTTCAATTGCCAAAGCGTGATAAATTGCGTCGTAAAAAGATGGAAAGCCCGATTTATTATGCCCAATTTCAGTTAAAGATTTTGCTTTTTTAATATTTTTTAAACTTGGTACAACAATATTCAAAACATTAAATTGATAATTTTCAATACTCTCTAAAGCTTCGTCAAATAAGGTTTGGTGCTCTTTTGCCATAGTTGATAAAACCTCGTAGCGAAATAAGTCAGGAACGATAATTTCAATTTTTTTAGTAAGAATTTTTGTTAAGAAATCTACAGCTTGAGATGAGTCATTCTCATCAAGAAATTGCTTTAAAAAAACTGAAGAATCCAAGACTAATTTTTTCATTATTTTTTGGTAGTTTTTTTATTTTCTTTTGTAAGCCTTGTCATTCTATTAGCCCTGTCATCTCTAAGCTCTCTAATCATCTGAGTAGATGTTTTTTTGGATTTTATCCTTTTAAAGGAGCGCATTTTTTTAATTATTTGTTCAATAGCAATATCTTTTTCAAGTTTGCTAATTTTTTCTTGTAAAGAGCTATTAATAAAAGCTGTTTGATTATAAACAAGATGTTTTTTGATTAAAGCATTCATTCTTAGCTTAATATCGTCATTGATATAAACCGTTGTCCTTGTTGATTTTACTGAGCTTGGCCTCATATATAAAATTAAAATATGTTGGTAATTGACATATAATAGGTATGTTAAATAGGTATGTCAACTATTGACATATTTTAATATGGCAATTTGCAATTGTAATACAGATTATGTTGCAAATTACCACAATAATTCCAGTGTTGGAGAATAATATTGACACCAACAACCCCCCCCCATAATCTTTTTTAAATTTACAATAATTTTAACCAAAAATATTTTATGGGAAAGGGAGTTGCAAACGCGTCAATTGTGCTTTTGTTGGGCACTTCAACGGCAGGAAAATCTACGCTTTGCAGAGAAATTTTAGAGCAAAATAAAAATCTTCCGGAGGGTCAAAATCTTGATTGGCAGGTATCTGGCCACGATATTGCGTTTGGAGAGCTTTGCCTAGAAAGAAATAAAAGGTTTTTGGCTGAATTAAAAGATGATGCTAGGTTTAAAAAAATACAAGAATTATCACCAAAATTTAATGAAGTAGAGTCTCTAAGGCCTTTGATAGATGACCCTAACGCTGCAAAGCTGTATCATGCAATTTGTGAGAAAGCTCTGACCTACAATGGGCAAACTCTTAAGTTTCCTGAAGATAAAAATTTTGATAAAAAAAAGTTTGATGAAGAAATTACGGAATTTTTGCAGGCAGCCGATCCTGATTGTGAATTTTTTAACCAAGAAGTTTTGCAACAGTTGCGCAGCTTAGCTGTAGAGCGGAGTGAAGTTTTTCATGCTTTGGTTGATGAGGCTTTTCGCCCCACAAATACTGATTTTTTTGAAAAGCGAGGATATGAAGAAGTTTTGTTTGAAAAGGCAATCGCAAGTTCAAAAGCGGGTAAGCCTATACTTCTTGATGTAGTGCCTGACCGCGTTGCGGACGGCAAAGGAAGTTCTACCAATATCGTTGAAAGATTTGAACAGTATTGTGCCGCGCAAGGGCATTCATGCCCCATTCATGTTGCGTTGATGCATTTGCCAGTAAAAAATTTGGCGGACAGAATGGAGAAACGCAATGTTGAGGCAATTGCGAGCGGTGAAAAAACTGATGTGAGAAATGATCTTGGTTATATTTTGCAATATCCTGAATTGTACCGTCCCTCTAGCGGGCAAGAGGGTGAAAAAAAAGTTGCAGAATTGACAATTGAAGATGTTGAATATGCTATTACAAAATTTAGCAAGGCGGGAAAAGAGGGAAATACTGTTGAGGAAAATAAAACTTTTCAAGAAAAAGAGGAGTTGTTAAGAAGTAAATTAGGTTTTGGTGATAAGCAAGAAGCCAGTAATGGTAAGGTTGTAGAGGTTGTGGCAATTCCTCCTTTTGATAGAATTTATGATGTCGCATCAAAAGAATCTACCGCAGAAATTGCTAAGAAAATTTGTGCTTTAGCGACAGATAAATCACTTACTCCTGCTGCGCCCGCGCCGTTTGTTGCGGAAATGAAAAGCGGCTCTAAGCTGTTTCAAAAGCAGCTTGATAATGTTGATTCTAATAAGCCAAACTCTTCAATTCAGGCGTTGGAAGCTAAGGTATTGGATAAACAAAGAGAGGCCTTGCGGCAAGATGGCTCTAGGAAATAGTCCGTCTGTCATTTTCGCGAAAGCGAAAATTTTTAACGGGCTTTTACCAGAGTTTGTTTATGCAAAAAGGGCGTTACAAATATGAAGGTATGTCATTATTTGACATATAATAGGTATGTTAATTAAGTGTGATATTTCCCCACCGCTTCGGAAACATTGCTCAATCCATCTTTTTCTAGCAACTCACTTAACTCTTGGGTAATTTTTTCAACCGCGCCAAAGCCTTGATAGATAAGGCTTGAATAAATTTGCACTAAAGACGCGCCGCATTTTATTTTAGCATAAACATCTTGCGCATTGCCCACACCACCTACTGCGACAAGGGCAATTTGCCCATTAGTTAATTTATAAAAATTCCTCAATATCTCATTTGATTTTTCGAAGAGTGGCTTGCCGCTTAGACCGCCTTGCTCTGATGCATGAGAGCTTTTTAAATTTGCAGGGCGATCAATGGTGGTATTGCTAATTATTAATGCGTCAATTTTATTTTTTAATGCAGTTGCGGCAATTGTTTCTTGCTGCTCTAAAGTTAAGTCTGGCGCTACTTTAAGCCATATTGGAGTTTTTTTATTGTGCAAAATTTCTAGTGCATTTTTCTTTTTCATTAATGCTGATAAGAATAAATCAAGTTGGTCTTCGTTTTGTAAATTGCGCAAATTTTTGGTATTTGGTGAAGAGATGTTGACCGTTATGTATGAAGCCTTGGCGTAGAATTTATCGAGCAAAAAAATGTAGTCACTCACGGCATCTTCAGTGTCTTTATTTTTGCCGATATTTATTCCCAAAATTAAATTTTCGCAAATTAAATTCTCGACATTTTTTGCAAAATAATTGGCGCCTTTATTGTTGAATCCTAGGCGATTAATTAGCGCGACATCTTCTTGCAAGCGAAAGAGTCGCGGCTTAGGGTTGCCTGATTGCGCAAGGGGTGTAACGGTGCCCGCTTCAACAAAACCAAAACCAAATTGATGCAGGGCTTTTATGCAATCGGCGTTTTTGTCGAAGCCAGCAGCAATGCCAATGGGGCTAGTAAAATCAAGGTTCCATAGTTTTTGCGATAAATTTTTATATTTTTTATTTAAGGCAAAACTGGTGGCAAGGTTGGGAAAATATTTAAGAAAATTTATGGCAAGATTATGCGCCGTTTCTGGTTCTAGCTTGAAAATTAATGGGCGGAAAAATTTGTAGAAATTCATTTTTTTTGTAGTTTTTTTAGTAAGGAAATTATTTTTTCTTCAGTAAGAAAGAAATTTTATTGTTAAGAAAGTCTAGGCTTATGGGCTCTGCCCCTCAGACAGGGTGCGCCATCTAGTTTCAGCAAGCAGAGCTTGCAATGGCGCATAACTCGGTTCAGAGCCCATAAGCCTAGACTTTCTTAACAATAAAATTTCTTTCTTACTGAAGAAAAATAATTAAGTTTAATTTGGCTAAAGCAAGCTTTAGCGCTATTTCCATCGACTTTTTAAAGTCGATAAATTTAAAAATTATCGTTTAATTTAGCAGTAGAAAAGAATTAAAATTTTATAAAATTGGGGAAGTTAGGGAAGTGGCCCTGCCCCTCAGACAGGATGCGCCATCTAGTTTCAGCAAGCAGAGCTTGCGATGGCGCATAACTCGGTTCAG
>CANGNU010000026.1 GCA_947455365.1 Rickettsiales bacterium
AAGCAAAAGATTTTGGCAGCCCGCAATAGCCCGCCACGCTTGCAATGGCGGCAATATGTCCAAATTTTTGCTTAACCATTTGCGGCACCGCCACATGCAATAAATTTAGCATTCCCAGCAAATTTACATCAATAATTTCTTTAGAAGTTGCAAGATTAAAATTAACCACCGACATTGGCTGGTAAAGGGCCGAGCAGAAAATTATTAAATCAATTTTTTCAAATTGGACAATAATTTCTTCTAAGGTTTTTTGCAAAGAATTATGGTCAGAAACATTAAGTTGAGTAACTAAAATTTTACCCAAATTTTGATTTTGCTGCTTTATCAACTCAAGCTTATCAAGGCTTCTGGCCGAAATAATTAAATCGTAATTTTCTTGGTAAAATTTATTTACTAAAGCTTCTCCAATTCCGCTACTAGCGCCAATTATCCAGCAAACTTTTCTCATAAATTAAAGGGTTGAATAGTCAGTGTAGCCTTTTTCTAGCCCACCGTAAAATGTAGCGCGATTATATTTATTTAATTCGGCGCCAGTTTTTATTCTTGCTACTAAATCGGGGTTTGAAATAAACCATCTTCCAAAAGCAACTGCATCAACTTTACCTGACTCAATTGCTTCTTTTGCGCTATTTGGAAGATATCCGCCAGCTGAAATTAATTTTCCGCTAAAGTTTTTACGAAAAATTTTGGCAGCGTCAGGGGCGCTTTCAACATTACCTTCAGCACCGCCAGCATTGGTTGCTCTTGGTTCGATTAAATCAATGAAGGCAATTTTTCTTTTTTCTAATTCTTGCAAAACATAGCTAAAAAGTGCAATTGGGTCGTCATCTTGCATGTCGTTAAAAGTTCCATATGGAGAAAGCCTTACTCCCACTTGGTTGGCGGTCCAAACTTGTATAACTGCATCTACAACTTCTAACAAAAAGCGACTGCGATTTTCAATTGAACCGCCATAATTATCGGTTCGATTATTTGAGCCATTTTGCAAAAATTGATCAATTAAATAGCCATTTGCTCCATGCACTTCAACGCCGTCAAATCCAGCTTCTTTTGCGTTTTGCGCAGCTTTTTTAAAATCAGCAACAATAGCAGATATTTCTTCATTTTCTAAAGCTCTGGGCGTTTCAAAAGCAACTTCTTTCCAATCGGCAGAGTAAATTCCGCCTTGCGGTTTAATTGCCGATGGCGCAACTGGAAGTTGATTATTCGGCTGATGCGAGCGATGAGAAATTCTGCCCACATGCCAAAGTTGCAAAACAATTTTTCCGCCAGCTTGATGAACCGCTTTGGTTACAAGCTTCCACCCTGCAATTTGCTCTGGCGAATGAATTCCCGGAGTTGCCGGATAGCCCTGCCCTTGCTGAGAAATTTGCGTTGCCTCCGAAATAATTAACCCCGCCGAAGCGCGCTGTTCATAATATTTAGCATTCAACTCATAAGGAATATTTCCCGGTTGCTTGCTGCGCATGCGAGTTAACGGCGCCATTACAATGCGGTTTTTAGCTTCAATTGCGCCAAATTTTACAGGTTCAAGAATGTTTGTCATATATTTATAATTTTTTGAAAGAAATACTTAAAGTGCCTACACGAAAGCCAAATTTAGTCATCTGAGAAACATTGATGGCGGTTTTTTCATCAATCAGATAAATCCAATCAACTAAAGAAATATCATATTTTTTACCATCAACATCAACTTTTAAAACATAGTCCATTTTTACGGCATTGCCATATTGTTGACCTTTTGCCACGCCTACTGTATCATGGGCTTGCGCAGTAAAATTATTGTCATCAGAAAGTTTTATTTTCCAAATGCGGCGATCTTTTTTACCATCAGAAAAAATAAAATCTTCTGCAAGCTCACCATCATTGCCTTTCCAAGTTCCAACCATTTTTACTGTAAAAGTTTTTATCACTTCCCCTGCGCGATTTTGCAATATTCCTTGCGCCTCTAATTTGCCATTTAGATAATTGCGGATATCCATTTTGGGCGAATTTTTTGCATAAATTTTAGGATCGATTGAAGAGCATCCAAACAAAGATAGTATTGCCATAAATATTAAAGTTTTTTTAAGTTTCATAAATTTTTGTAATTATTTTACATGATAACACGGTGAAATAAATTAGCAGATTTTAAGGGAGTTATTTTTTTACCTCTTCCACCACCTCGCTGCCCCCACCCAGCACCTTGTAGAGCGCAGCCAAGTTTGCAATATATTCTTTTCTGGCACTGGCCGCATTTTGCTTTGCATTTAACATGGCAATTTTTCCATCTAAAATATTAAGCGCACTGCTAATTCCTTGCTTGTGTTTTGCTTCAGAAATATCGAAAGATTTTTGCCGCGCACTTGCAATTTTTTCATAAGATTTTACTTGTTTAGAAATTGCCTCGCGTTCTGCTAACTGGTCGGAAGCTTCGCCAAATGCCGTCTGAATAGCTTTTTCATATTGCACAATTTCAGTTTTTTTACGCAAATTTGCTAAATCTAAATTGGCAATATTTCGACCGCCAGTAAAAATTGGCAAATTAATTTGTGGCGTAAAAATCCAAGTTTTTGAATCAAGCAACGAATTTAATTCTCGCGAGCCATAACCATAAGTTCCAGTTAAAGTAATTGAAGGGAAAAAGGCGGCGCGAGCTGCGCCAATGCTGGCATTAGCGGCCTTTAAGTTATGTTCTGCTTGTTTAATATCGGGGCGCGAAAGAAGAGTTTCAGAGGTCATAAAATCAAGCAAATCTTCATCAATTTTAATGTCATTCAAAGAAACATTTTGCGCTGGTAAAGATTTTTCATCAAAAATTCCCACCAACAACATTAAGGTATTTTTATCTTGCGCCACCAATTTTTTGTAAGTTTCATGGACAGTTGCAGCCGCTTCAGTCAAGGCTTGCGCGTTGAGCAAATCGGATTGCGAATCAATACCATTTTTATAACGCAACTCACTAAATTTATAACGCTCACTTTGTGCCGCAGCATTTTCTGCGGCAATTTTTAAAATTTCACTATCAAGAAGAAGCTGACTGTAAGCGTTAACTGTTTCGGCAATTAAAGAAATTTTTGCAATATTGCGCGCCTGCTCTGTCGCAAGAAAGTCTTCAAGCGCACTCTTCTTCAAGCTGCGCAACCTGCCAAAAAAATCTAACTCATAAGCCGAAACACCAACATTGGCACGAAATTGTCTTTTAGGAGTAAAGCCCGCAAAAGCCGAAGGCACGCCCTGCCTTGTTTCATAGCCAGTTGCGGTAATTGTCGGCAGCAACGCCGAACGAGACACGCCATAAGTTGCCTGCGCCGTTTCAATATTAAGCGCCGCAATTTTTAAATCTTTGTTATTGTCTAAAGCTAATTGAATTACGCGGCGCAAATCTTCTGACTGAAAAAAATCTTGCCACTTTGCCAGCGTAATTTTTTTCTTCGCCGCCGACTCACTAGTTTGCAACGGCACATTAACCTCAGGCTTCGAGTATTTAGGCTCTAAGGTGCAAGCAGTTAGCGCAATCAATGCAATAAAAAAATATTTATGCTTCATAATATCAGTCGAGTGGTTTTAAAATTTTAATTCCTTCTAGAAAATTTTGCCGAAATTTTCCTCACCAAAATATAAAACATCGGCACAAATAAAGTTGCGACAAATGTTGCGAAGAACATTCCACCCATCACGCCAACACCAATTGCCCGTTGACTTGCCGACCCAGCCCCACTTGCTGTAGCCAAAGGCAAAATTCCCAACATAAACGCCATTGAAGTCATAATAATTGGACGAAATCTTTGCTTAGTTGCCATCAAAACTGCTTCAACAATTTCATGACCTTTTTCATGTAAACTTTCAGCAAATTCGACAATTAAAATTGCATTTTTGGCCGATAATCCAATTGTGGTTAATAATCCTACTTGAAAATAAATATCGTTGCTCATGCCCGCAAGCTGCGCAAATACTAGCGCGCCGACAATTCCAAATGGTACAACTAAAATTACTGAAAATGGAATTGACCAGCTTTCATAAAGCGCCGCCAACGACAAAAACACTACTAATAATGAAATTGCATAAAGCACTAAAGTTTGCGAACCCGATAATTTTTCTTCATAAGTCAGACCCGACCAAGTGTAATCTATACCCTTTGGCAATTTTTTAATCATATTTTCAACTTCAGAAATTGCTACGCCAGAGCTAACTCCGGGAATTGCGCCACCTTGAATATTTACCGACGAAGTGCCATTAAAGCGCTCTAGCTTTGGCGAGCCGAATGTCCAATGCGCTGAAGCAAAGCTGCCAAACGAAACCATTTCGCCATTTTTATTGCGCACGAACCATTTATCAATGTCGGTTGGAAGCATGCGGTGCGCCGCTTCAGACTGCAGATAAACTTTTTTGATACGCCCCTTATCAAGAAAATCATTTACATAAGTTGAACCCCAAGCCGATTGCAAAGTTTGGTTGATGTCGCTAACCGCAAGGCCCAACGAGCCCGCCTTCTCGTAATCAATATCAATTTTATATTGCGCAACATCACTCAAACCGTTGGGCCGCACACCAATTAACAATGGATTTTTTGCCGACATTCCTAAAAGTTGATTACGCGCTTGCATTAAAGCATCATGCCCCAAACCGCCACGATCAAGCAGTTGCAGCTCAAAACCAGAAGCGTTACCAAGCTCACGAATTGGTGGTGGAAAAAAAGTGAAGACGAAGGCATCTTTAATTTGCGATAACGCGCCCATTGCGCGACCAGAAATTGCCGCAACATTTTGACTAGCATCTTTACGCTCACTCCAGTCTTTTAATCCAACAAAACCAAGCCCTGCATTTTGTGCACGACCCGCAAAACTGAAGCCAGAAATTGTAAATAAATGCTCAACATTATTTGCTTCTTTGCTTAAAAAATAATCTTCAACTTGCTTTAAGCTTTCAGTTGTGCGCTCAAGTGTAGCACCGCTTGGGGCGTTTACCATTAAATATAAAGTGCCTTGATCTTCTACTGGTAAAAATGAAGTTGGCATGCGATTGAACAAATAAACTAAGCCGCCAACCATCACAATATAAATCATAAAAAATCGCACGAGGCGTTGAATAATTTTGCTAGCACTGCTGGTATAAAAATTGCGCACTTTATCTAATCTGCTATTAAAAAATAAAATGAATTTATTTTCTGCAAGAGCATGATTTTTTTGCGCTGGCTTTAAAAGCGATGCGCATAAAGATGGTGACAAAATCAACGCTACCAACACTGAAAGCGTCATTGCCGACACAATTGTAATTGAAAATTGCCGATAAATTGCCCCCGCCGATCCACCAAAAAATGCCATTGGCACAAAAACTGCTGACAGCACCAAAGCAATGCCAACAAGGGCCCCCGTAATTTGCTTCATCGATTTTCTTGTTGCCTCAATTGGCGAAAGACCTTCTTCATGCATGATGCGCTCAACATTTTCGACCACGACAATTGCGTCATCAACCAGCAAGCCAATTGCTAGCACCGTGGCAAACATTGTCAGCGTGTTAATGGTAAATCCGCAAGAAAACAGTATGGCAAAAGTGCCTAGCAACACAACGGGCACGGCAATTGTGGGAATTAAAGTTGCGCGAAAATTTTGTAGAAATAAAAACATCACCAGAAATACCAGCAGCACCGCTTCAAGCAAAGTGTGAACCACGCCACTAATTGAAAGCTTAATGAATGGTGTTGAATCAAGTGGATAAATTACCTTCACGCCTTTTGGCAAATTTTTAGTAAGCTCTGCAACCCTTGCCTTTACTGCATCGGCAGTTTTTAACGCATTAGCGCCACTGGCTAAAATAATTGCCATACCCGCCGCAGGGTGGCGTTTGTAGCGCGCAACCGTACTATAACTTTGCAGGCCAAGCTCGACCGTTGCAACATCTTCTAAATAAATTTGCGCTCCATCTTCACTAGAGCGCAGAATGATTTTTTTAAAATCATCGGCTGTTCTTAATTTTGATTGCGCGGTAATTGTTGCATTTAATTGTTGCCCCTCAACAGCTGGAAGCCCACCCAGCTGGCCAGCAGAAACATCGGCATTTTGCGCGCGAATTGCCGCAATAATTTCGGCAGTGGTTAAACTATAAGAAAAAAGCTTGTGCGGATCAAGCCAGATGCGCATTGCGCGCGGATTACCAAAAATTGTTACATCGCCAACACCATTGATGCGCGAGATGTTATCCTTCATGTCAGAAAGCAAGATATCGCCCAACTCGCCCTCACTCACCGCGTCATCTTCAGAATATAATCCAACCACCAACAAAAAGTTATTGTTAGATTTTCGCACTCGCACACCTTGCTGCTGCACCTCTTGCGGCAGCAATGGCATAGCGGTTTGCAAGCGATTTTGCACCTGCACTTGCGCAATATCGGGGTTAGTTTTTGGCTCAAAAGTTATCGATAAAGAAACATTACCATCAGAGTCACTGCTGGCAGAAAAATAGCGCAAATTATCAATGCCGGTAAGGCTTTGCTCAATTACTTGCGTCACGCTATTTTCTAAAGTTTCAGCAGAAGCACCCGGCATGGCAGTAGAAATTGAAACTGTCGGCGGTGCAATATTGGGATATTGCTCAACCGGCATTTTCAACAGCGCCAAGCCTCCAGCCATCATCACGATGATTGCCAGCACCCAAGAAAATATTGGTCGGTCGATAAAAAAACTGGACATAATTTATTTTGTCACCATTAAAATTGGTTTTACTTTTGCGCCATCAACAAGTTTTTGAAAGCCCTCGCAGATAATAACCACGCCATCTTCTAAGCCTTCTTCAACAATCCACGAATCACCCAAAGCTTGACTAGCCTTGATTACGCGCGGCTTGGCAGAGTTTTCTTTGTCAACCGTCCACACCATTAAATTGCCATCGGGCCCACGACTAGCAACGCGCTGCGGCACGGTAATTGCTTCCATTTCTTTCAAATGCAATTTTGCTTTAACAAACATTCCCGGTAAAAGTTTTTTATCTTTGTTAGAGAAAATTGCGCGAAGCCTTACTGAATCTGTGCTGACATCGACAAAAACTTCAGTAAATTTTAGCTTACCAACATTTTTATACGCGGCATCGTCAGTTTTTAACGATACCTCAATTTCTTTTTGATCACCCATTTTAACCGCTTCTTTGCTGGGCTGAACCATATCGACATAAATTGGATTAAGCTCGGTAATTGTTGTTAAAGCCGCCATTTGATTGGCCGTAACCAACGCCCCTTCTGTAACATTTGACTTGCCAATATAACCAGAAATTGGCGCATAAACTTTGGTATAATCAAGCTTTTTCTTTGCTGCCTCGGCCTCAGCATTGGCTTGAGCAAATGCCGCTTCAACATCATCAAATTCTTGCTTGCTGACAGCATCTTCTTCAAGCAAACTTTTGTAACGATCACGCTTTGCTTTCAACGCTTTTAAATTGCTATTTGCACCATTAAATGCCGCTTGATAAACATTGGGATCAATTTGATAAAGCTGTTGCCCAGCCTTTACCACAGAGCCTTCAGCAAAATTAATTTTTTTGACAACGCCATCAATTTGTGGGCGAACTTCAGAAATTTTATAAGATGAAACACGCGCTGGTAATTCAATAAAGCGCTGGGTTTTTTGCTTTTGCACCACAATAACGCTAACCTCAAGAGCACCTTGCGGTGGCATTTGACCTGCATGCATTTGCCCAAAGAATTTTGGTTTTACAAAAAACCAACCAATCAATATAACGACAATTAGCGAGATTATTATAGCTTTCTTACGCATAATTTATTAGAAAAAATAAAGAGGGTATTGATGAAACTTTTTTTCATCGCCAACCTTACCATAATCAAAAAAATATCGCAAAAGATTTTCTTAATAATTCTTCTAATTTTTAAATAACAAAATATGTCAAATCAACAATTTGCTAAAGAGGTTTCCGATATTATGCAACAAGACCGCTCTGCTACACTAAAAAGCTTGCTAGCAATTTGCAAAACCCTTAATTTAACCTCTGACGGATCTTTTGTTGTTGGCAATTTTGGCGATATAAGCGAAGTAAATGAAAAGCTTCAAACAATAAATGGAATAAAAGAAAATCTTACTGAGTTTTTTTTAGAATTGCCCCAAAAAGATCGAGACTCATTTTCTAATTATTTTGGATTAGGGCAAATTGAAGATAATTTAATTTCCAGCATTTTACCAGAAACAAAGGACAATATTTTACAAGATCGCGAGAAATCTCAAGGCTTAAAAAGCTTTTTAAAGCTGCTTTACGAAATTAATAAATCGATAGATGAAGTGCAGAAAAATGCTGGCACAACATTTACAACTCAACAGCCACCAACAAACTTAATGTCTCAAGAAGAAAGAGATATTCAAATGGCATTGGCACTCTCACTAGAGTTTTCAATGCCCAATGACAAACCAATTGCAAAACCCGAACAGGTCGCCGCAATAATTCCACAAACATTAACAGTACCTGCAGTAAAAGATAATCCTCTTGAAGACAAGGCTGGAATAGCCAAGGTTAATCAAAAGCTTGGTGCAATTTGTAAAAAAAATGGAGAAAATCTTGATTTTATAGAAGTTGAAGATGCCTTATCTAACGGCGGAGAAACATTGTGGAAAAAAATTAATGAGAAACTTTTGCATAATGAAAAATGCCACCATTTAATTATTCCAGTTCTAAATGACGGAGCTTATTATGGCGCCGCCCGTAACGATGGAGTAGCTTATTATAGCGCAATTCATATTGAAAAAAAGGCAAATTCAGCAAGATCTGCAAAATCTCCTGAAGAAGAGATTTTTTCCATATCTTATCTTGATGCGGCAGAAAAAGCGCCCTTAGAAAGCAATAAATTAGTAAATTCAGTAATTCAAAATTTATTTAAATCTTCAGTTGAAAATTTTAACGAATTGCAATCTTCAAACAAACAAGCTGCATTTACCAACAGCATTGCAACACTAGAAATGTTTGCCAACAAAATAAGCGAGAAGGCAGCTAGAGTAAGCGGCAAAGTTCAAAATCCATCTGCCGACCAAGTTGCAATGGAAGCCGACAAAACACAAAAAATGGGCAAATTTTAGCGTAACTTTTATTAAGATTATTACGCAATATAACCAAAACGATGGTAATTTTTGCTAATCGATTGCTCTTGCGTATAATGCAGCAACTCTACTCTGCCTAGGTAAATTACACTATCAGCAATTACCGCCGTACCTTTCACTGCTAAAGCTTTTTTAATTGCGTCAGAATTTTTTTGCGAAACAAGGCGAATTCTTTTTTCATCTTTTGCGCGTAAAATAAAATTATCATCACCTTCGATAAAATATTTTACATCTTGCAAAATTGCTGACGAAATTTGGTTAAGTTTTGTGATAATATTTTCATCATCAACACTTAAATAAACTTGCTTAGCGCAAATTTTTGCCGCCATTATTGCAAGGGCTATATCCTTGATATCAGAGCTTTCATCGCCCCTCACTAATAGATTTTTTAGCTTAATAAAGCGCGTGATATTTGATTGACCGGGAATTTTTTGATAGTCAATTTCTTGCGCAAAATAATTTCTATGTGCCGCAAGATAATTTTGCAGAACAC
>CANGNU010000027.1 GCA_947455365.1 Rickettsiales bacterium
CATTTCGACAAAGGCAATTTTTTCTGATGAAGCTAAAATAAAGTTAAGAAAGTAGGCGGCAATTAACTCGCCAAAGGTTTGGCTAATTTCTGGGGCGGTAATAAAATCACCTTTTTTACCAATTGGTTTTTGGGTGCAATAATAGCCGCGTAGCGGGTGAAACATGGCTTCGCGCATAAAATTGGCAACGGTAATTGCGCCATGATTTTTAATAAGTGACTTCATTATCGCGAATTAATTTGCTTTGGCAATGCTCCACTTTTTTAGCAAATATGCCTCAATGGCGGTGCGCTCTTCATTCTTTAAGGCGCGCGAGTAAATAATAATTTCGCCAATATCGCCATTATAATAACTTGTAGAGCTTGAGCCAATGCTGGCGTTGGCGTAAGAGGTGAGCGAAGTAAATGTTCCAGATCCTGAAGTGGTTGAGGCGGTTGCAGAGCCGTTCAAATAATGGCGTATTGGCGTTGTTATGCCAGAAATTGTGCCATTAAAAAAAGTGTGTAAGCGAGGAATTGGCGCTGTGTAAGCTGCAACGGTGATGCTGTAATTATTTGAGTCTCCTTGACCAAGGCGCAGTGCGGTGCTGCCGCTATAGCCAAATTCAAGGCCAGCATTTGCTGAAGCAGAGGCGGTTTTTCCTAGAAAATAATTAGCCGTTGCCACCCTTCTTTGTTCAACGACAAATATTGTGTAATCAACCACCGTTAAGAAAGATCCATCAAATGTCAAATAAGCAGTACTAAAGCGCAAGCACGGTAAGCCATTGATGCAATTTCCATAATAAGAAGGGGCATTAATACCAAATGCCCCAGATGGATATGCGGCGTTGTGTTTGTAAGAAGATGCAGGATTTATATCATACCAATAAGTAACATTATTTGGTGCTGACAAAGTGGCACTGTCATCAGCTTCAGATTCAATTAAGCTGGCGGCAGATGTTGTTTCAAACCACGCACTTAAATCTTTTACCGCAGGCGCTGGCGAGCCCTGAGTTAAAGTGCGCGCCGAAGATAGTTTAAACTGACGCACTAAGCGACTAGACTGCGTAATGCCCGCAATGATTATGCCGATAATTAAAATTACGATAGATAATTCAATTAATGAAAAGGCTTTTTTATTTTTAAAATTTTGCATTACTAGAAGTTTAAGTTGGTTTTCTTGACTTTGAGAGGAGATAGAGTTTACAATGAAAATAGCAAGTTCTTAATGCTTTTTATCAATAAGTTTTTATAAAAATGTTTCGTAAAGAAACAAGTTTTAATTCAAATTTTTAGGAGTTTTTCAAATGAAAGTTTACTACGATCGCGATGCCGACATCAATTTAATCAAGGCCAAAAAAGTGGCAATCATTGGCTACGGAAGCCAAGCCCACGCTCACGCGCAAAATCTTAAAGATAGTGGCGTTGAGCAAGTTAAAATTGCTTTGCGCGCAGGTTCAACTTCGGCTATAAAAGCACAAAATGCAGGCTTTGAAGTATTATCAAATGCTGATGCCGCTAAATGGGCTGATGTTGTAATGGTTTTAGTGCCCGATGAATTACAACAAGAGCTTTACGAAAATGACTTGCGCGATAACATGAAGCAGGGCGCGGCTCTAGCTTTCGCTCACGGTCTAAATATTCACTTCGGTTTAATCAAGCCCCGCGCTGATATGGATGTCTTCATGGTTGCCCCTAAAGGCCCCGGACACACAGTGCGCGGCGAATATAAAAAGCAAGGTGGCGTGCCTTGTCTAGTTGCAGTTGCGCAAGATAAAAGCGGTGGGGCCTTGGCACTAGCGCTTTCATACGCTTCAGCAATTGGCGGTGGCCGCTCTGGTGTAATTGAAACTTCATTCAAAGAAGAATGCGAAACTGATTTATTTGGCGAGCAAGCAGTTTTATGTGGCGGCGTTACCGCCTTAATTCAAGCGGGTTTCGAGACTTTAACCGAAGCTGGCTACGCCCCAGAAATGGCTTATTTTGAATGCCTGCATGAAATGAAATTAATTGTCGATTTACTTTACGAAGGTGGAATTGCCAATATGCGCTATTCAATTTCAAACACCGCAGAATATGGCGATGTTACCCGCGGGCCAAGAGTCATCACGCCTGCAACTAAGGCTGAAATGAAAAAAATTCTGGCTGAAATTCAATCTGGTGAATTTGTTCGCGAATTTATGGCAGAAAATAAATCGGGTAAGAAAAACTTTGATGCACTGCGCGCTAAGGGTCGTAATCACGCCATTGAAGCTACGGGTGAAAAGCTTCGCGGCATGATGCCTTGGATTGCTAAAAACCAATTGGTTGACAAAAAGTCTAACTAAAAATCTGTATTGAAAAGAGGAGTGAAGCTAACGCGCTCCTCTTTTTTTTATCTTTTCTATTGATTCTATCTCGCATAACAAATTTAATTTTGCTATTGGTAACTTAATTAAAATTCAATGCAAAATCTCTCAATAATTATTCTTGCTGCAGGCAAGGGAAGTCGCATGAAATCTGACTTGCCCAAGGTAATGCACAAAGTTGCTGGCCGTGAAATGTTAAACATGGTAATTGATGAAGCGAAAAAGTTGCAGCCGCAAAGCATTGCAGTTGTAGTGTCGGAAGAATTTGCGCAATTTGAAAAAAAAGTTTTTGATGAACATTCTGCTGCTGTGAAAATTTCTTTCGCTTTGCAAAAAGTGCGTAAAGGCACGGCTGACGCGGTTAAAATTGGTTTAGCTAGCTTAAAAAAACCTGCCGAAAAAATTCTCATTCTTTATGGTGACACGCCTTTGATACAAGAAAAAACCCTGCGCGAAATGCTTGAAAAAATTTCGTCGCGCAATAATGCTTTATGCGTTTTAGGTTTTGATTGCATAACCGATAATGCCTACGGCCGCTTGGTTACAGATGTAAATGGCAATCTTGAAAAAATCATCGAATTTAAAGATGCCAGCCCGAAAGAAAAGAAAATTTCCTTATGTAATTCTGGCGTTGTTGCAGTGCGCGGCGACCAATTGGGCAAGCTTTTAGCGCAAGTAAAAAATAACAATGCCAGCGGTGAATTTTATCTAACTGATATTGTTGGAATTGCTTGCAACTCTAAGTTGCAATGTAGTTTCATTAAAACCAATGCCGATGAAGTTTTGGGTGTAAATTCTCGTGTTGAATTGGCAAAAATTGAAGCGATAAAACAAAATTTTCTCCGTACAAAAATTATGGAAGCAGGCACGACCCTGCTAGATCCATCATCAATTTATTTTTCTTACGATACCAAAATTTCGCATGATGTAATTGTGCATCCGCATGTAGTTTTTGGTACAAAAGTTGCAGTAGAAAAAAATGTCGAGATAAAATCTTTTTGTCATATTGATGGTGCTGAAATTGCTACTGGCGCGGTTGTAGGGCCTTTTGCCAGAATTCGCCCCGAAACAAAAATTGGCGCAAATGTACGCATTGGCAATTTTGTTGAGATTAAAAAATCGCTGCTAAAAGAAGGCGCAAAAGTTAATCATTTAAGTTATATTGGCGATAGTGAAATTGGCCGCGAAGCCAATATTGGCGCTGGTGTAATCACTTGCAATTATGATGGCTACGGCAAATTTAAAACTGAAATTGGCGACAATGTTTTTGTTGGATCAAACAGTGCTTTAGTGGCGCCAGTTAAGGTGGGGAAGGGTGCGGTGATTGGCGCGGGCAGTGTAATAACTCAAGAAGTTGCAGTTGATGAGCTTGCTGTTTCTAGGGTTAAGCAAGTTAACATTGTGCGCGGTGGAAAAAAATATCATGCGGCAAAAATGCAAAATAAAAATAATACACAGCAGCAAGAAGCTAATAAGCAAAAGGCTGCAGAGGTTGTACAGAAAAAAAAATTGCAGATAAAATCTAGTAAAAAATTATTGGCAAAAACTAAAATAAATTCACCAATAAAAACTAAAGTATCCAATAAAAAAACCAGCAAAAAATGAAGAAATTTTTGACGCTTTTTTTATTACAAATAATTTTTATTATCGCTCAAACTGGCTTGAATATTGCTTTGGCGGGTGAGCGCACTGTTGAAGAAAAAAATTACTTCTCTTCACTAAGAAGTGCTGAAACCAATGTTCGCGCTGGCCCAGGGCAACATTATCCCATCAAATTTACTTTCAAGGCGCGCGGTGTGCCAGTGCGCGTTATTAGCGAATATGACAATTGGAATGAAATTGAAGATTATGAAGGCCAAACTGGCTGGGTTAGTCAAAATCTTCTCACCAAAAAACGCACTTTGTTAATTATTACTAACAAGCCCGTAATTGATATGCACGCAAAAAATAATGAGAAATCGCGAGTGCTTTATCACCTAGAAAATCATGTGACGGGAGAGTTTCTTAAATGCGCTGGTGAATGGTGTGCAATTAAAGTAAAAGACAAAAAAGGCTGGGTGAAAAAGGTGGAAGTTTATGGGGTTGGTGATTTGGATGGCGTGGTGGACAAATAATTTATCTAAATTAATTTTCCAATCAAAAAAACTTCTTCACCATTTTCAGCTAAAATATTACTTATTTCTGCAGCATCTTGCTCACTAACCACAAGCACCATTCCAATGCCGCAGTTAAAGGTGCGGCGCATTTCTTCATCAGTAACATTTCCTTGTTTTTGCAGGAAAGAAAAAATTGCTGGCATTGGCCAATCGTAAGAAATTTGTGGTGTAGTATTTTTACTTAAAACTCTAGGAAGATTTTCTGTTAAGCCACCACCAGTAATGTGCGCCAAGGCTTTTACTTTGCCAGTTTTAATTGCAGCAAGGCAAGATTTTATGTAGATTTTGGTAGGCTCAAGCAAAACTTCGCCGATGGTTTTTTCTGTTAAAGCATTGTCACTATTGGCTTGAGAAGATTTTTCTGCTGCATCATTTTTTGTTGCAACAAATTTATCGCTAAACTTCAAACCACTTTTTTGCAAAATAAAGCGCGCTAGTGAATAGCCGTTTGAGTGCAGCCCGCTTGACTTTAAGCCCAATAGAACATCGCCCGCTTTTGTTTCGCGAGGTAAAATTGCATCGCGTTCAACCGCGCCAACAGCGAAGCCAGCAAGGTCGTAGTCGCCTGCTTGGTACATTCCAGGCATTTCGGCAGTTTCGCCGCCAATTAAAGCGCAGCCCGCAAGCTTACAGCCATCGGCAATTCCCTTGATGACATCGGCGGCTTTTTCTACTTCTAATTTTGAGCAGGCGAAATAATCGAGGAAGAAAAGTGGCTCAGCGCCTTGGGCCAGTAAGTCATTCACCGACATTGCAACTAAGTCAATGCCAATGGTGTCATGTTTATCAACATCGATTGCCACCTTTAGTTTCGTGCCTACACCGTCGGTTGATGACACTAAAACCGGGTCTTTGAAATTGCATTTTTTTAAGTCAAAAAGTGCGCCAAAGCCGCCAAGATCAGAGTCGGCGCCAATTCTTCTGGTTGCCTTAGCAAAGGGCTTGATGCGATTGACTAATTCATTGCCAGCGTCGATATCAACGCCCGATTGCTTGTAATTTAATGACATTATAACGGTAAATTATCGTGTTTTTTCCACGGTTTGATCGATTTTTTATGCTTCAAAATTTGCAGCGATTTGCAAATTCTCTTACGCGTATTTTGCGGACGAATTACTTCATCAATAAAGCCACGAGAGGCCGCCACAAAAGGCGAGGCAAACTTTTCGCGATATTCTGCAACGCGTTTTGCCTTGCTTTCTGGGTTTTTCGCATCTTCGCGGAAGATAATTTCTACTGCGCCTTCAGGGCCCATCACGGCAATTTCGGCATTAGCCCAAGCGTAGTTAACATCGCCGCATAAATGCTTCGAATTCATCACAATATAAGCGCCGCCGTAAGCTTTGCGAGTGACTACGGTAATTTTTGGCACAGTTGCCTCAGCGTAAGCATAAAGTAGTTTAGCGCCGTGCTTAATGATTCCTGCATGTTCTTGGTCAGTACCAGGTAAGAAGCCGGGAACATCAACGAATGTAACGATAGGAATATTGAAGGCATCACAAAAACGAATGAAGCGTGCCGCTTTTTCGCTGGCTTTAATATCAAGGCAACCCGCTAAATGCATGGGCTGGTTGGCTACAATGCCAACAGTTTCGCCTTCTAAACGGCCAAAGCCAATGAGAATATTTTTAGCGTAATTTTGCTGAATTTCAAAAAAGTCATTTTCATCAAGAATTTTTTCGACCAATTCTTTAATGTCGTAAGGTTGGTTAGGGTTCTCTGGAATGAGTGTATTCAAGGCTACATCGACTCTATCAGCATTATCGTCGCTAGGAATTTTTGGCGTGTTAGTTTTGTTGGAAGAGGGCAAGAAGTTAATCAGGCGGCGGGTTTGCAGCAATGCGTCAATGTCGCTTGAGAAAGATAAATGGGCCACGCCGCTTTTGTGGGCGTGCACCGAAGCGCCACCTAAATCTTCTTGCGAAACGGTTTCATGGGTGACGGTCTTTACAACCTCAGGGCCGGTCACGAACATGTAGGAAGAATTTTCGACCATGATGGTGAAATCTGTTAAGGCTGGCGAATATACAGCGCCACCAGCGCAGGGCCCCATGATTAGTGAAATTTGTGGTACAACGCCGCTAGCATCAACATTGCGTTGGAAAATTTCGCCATAGCCGCCAAGTGAGTCAACACCTTCTTGAATGCGCGCCCCGCCTGAATCGTTGATGCCAATAACTGGCGCACCAACTTGCATGGCTTTGTCCAGAATCACACAGATTTTCTTGGCATGAGCTTCGCCCAAAGAGCCGCCCATCACGGTGAAATCTTGGCTGTAAACAAAAACTAAGCGGCCGTTAATGGTGCCTTGGCCAGTAACCACGCCGTCTCCAGGGTGTTTTTTATCGTCCATTTCAAAGTCAGAGCAGCGATGTTCAACATAAAGGCCGTATTCTTCGAAAGAATCGGGGTCAAGCAGCACCTCAATTCGCTCGCGGGCAGTTAATTTGCCCTTAGAATGTTGTACATCGATCTTTTTTTGACCACCACCCATTCGGGCTTCCTCACGCTTGGTTGTAAGCTTAACAATGTTTGAAGAGCGCATAAAATGTTATTTATAGTTTAGCAATTATCGATTCACCGCCAATCATAGTTTGGCCAATTAAAACTTTAATTTTTACATCTTCTGGCAAGTAAATATCGGCGCGGCTGCCAAAGCGAATGATGCCGTAGCGATCACCAGTTTTAACCGATTGACCTTCTTTTAAGTCAGAAACAATGCGGCGCGCAACCAAGCCAGCCACTTGCGCAAAGGCAATTTCAGAACCGTTGGCAGTTTTAACAACCGCCATATTTCTTTCATTTTCAGTGCTAGCCTCATCAACATTTGCAGCGTGAAATTTGCCGGGAGTGTAAATAATTTTAGTGATGGTGCCGCTTACAGGCGCACGGTTTACATGCACATTAAACACATTGAGGAAAACAGTAATTTTATTGACTTTTTTTCTATTCCAGTCAAGTTCGGCGGGCGCTTCAACGCCATATTCAACCCTTGTAACTACGCCGTCCGCAGGGCTAACAATAACATTTTCTTCAACAGGAATAACGCGTTCTGGGTCGCGAAAAAAGAAGATGCACCAAGCAGTTAAAACTAAACCAATTAAGCCAATAGTATTGCTTAGAAGCGCAAGAATAATGGTTGCAAGGCCAAAAATCATGATAAATTTATAGCCTTCTTTATGAATTGGAAAAGAGACCATTTTTAGTAAATCAATAAAGTTATGCATAAAATTTTATTTAAGTTAAGGTCGATTAATATTTTATTCGTCATTCATTTTTTGCCACAATTTATCAAAATCTTTTACTGAAATTTTCTTTTTTTCAATAGAAGGTTTGTTGATGATAAATTCAACAGTTTTTTCTTCAATGATGGTTCCCTTCAATTGCTGAACGGCTCCAGCGTTTTTTTGATAATAATCTAAAACCGCTTTTTCTTGATTAGGAAAGCGCATTAAAATTTTTCCAAGTTCTTTATTAATGTCTTCGTTATTAGCTTCAATTTTATTTTTCTCTGCCAAGTCGCTTAGAATAATGCCGCAGCGAATCATGCGTTTAGCAATATCGCGCTTTTCGTCTTTCGCTTTTTCTTTTTCTTTGTCGTTTTTAAATTTAGTTGGATTGGTCTTCAACTCTTCTTCTGTCTCGCTCCACAAGGTTTTAAGTTGCTCTTCAACCAAACCTTCAGGCAATTCAAAATCATATTTTTTGTTTAAAAAGTCGAATAATTCTTTTTTAAACATGTTGTTGGTTGAATCGCGATAATTGTCGCCAAGCTGCTTCTTGATTGCTTCCTCAAGTTTTGCTTTATTTTCTAAACCGAAAGAATTTTTCAAAAATTCATCAGTTAATTCTGGTGATTTTGCAGTTAAAATAGAGTTAATTTTCACTTCAAATTCTGCCGCTTTGCCAGCAAATTCGGCAGAGTGATATTCTTTTGGAAATTTTACTTTCACTTTTACTTCATCGCCAGCACGCTTGCCTGTAAGCTGCTCTTCAAAATCATCAATAAAGCTTTTGCTGCCAAGTTCAAGCTGATGGCCTTTTGCCGCGCCACCGTCAAATTCTTTTTTGTCAATGCGGCCAACATAATCAATGTTAACAGCGTCGCCAAGCTTTGATTTGTAAGACGCTTCTTGTTTATCCCACGAGCGATAATATTTTAGCAATTTTTCAATGCCTTCGTTAACATCTTGAGCTGTAAGCTCAACTTCTCTTTTAGTAACTTTAATTTTGTCTAAATCAATTGTTGGAACTTCAGGAAAAAGCTCTACCGACACAGTGCATTCTAGGTCTTTCTTGTCTTCAAAAACTTTTAAATCAACTTTTGGTTGAAGTGCAATTTTAAAGTTATTGTCTTTAATAAGCTTGCGAACCTGCTCAGATACTAGCTTGTCAGACTCATCAGCCAAAATTGATTGACCATATTTTTGTTTAATAACTTCAACTGGAACTTGGCCTTTTCTAAAGCCTTTCAAGTTTAAAGTTTTGCGAATTTCAGCGACAGAGCCGTTGATTTTAGCTTCAATTAATTGGTAAGGGACGACAATTTGAAAATCTTTTTTAAGTTTTTTGTCGAGAATTGTTTTTACTTTTACTTCCATAATGTTTTTTTGAGAAAAAAATTGATATGTGGGGAATTCTAGCTTGGTGATTTAATTTAGCAGCAAGAATTTGGGGTTTTTTCGCGTTTTTTTATTGTGGTTTTTGCTCTTTGATTTTTTGTGAAGATTTTTATTTGGCATTTTTTTGGCGCGTTTTTGCATCTTGGGTAACGGCGGAAGAGCGCGCTGACCATGCTCTGCTCCTCAGACAGCTGCGCCATCTAATTTCAGCAAGCATA
>CANGNU010000028.1 GCA_947455365.1 Rickettsiales bacterium
AGATTAAAAATCGGGCGGAGGCGATGAAGATGCTGAAATCGCGGCTTTACGAGCATGAGTTGCAAAAAAAACGCGTGCAGCAAGATGCGCTTGAGGCTACGAAGACAGATAACAGTTGGGGGCATCAGATTCGCTCTTATGTCTTGCATCCTTATCAAATGGTGAAAGACTTGCGGACGGGGGTGGAGACGGGCAATACTGGCGCGGTCTTAGGTGGTGAGCTTGATGAATTTATTCGGGCGGCTTTGGCGCCACAACAAAAAAATTAATGAATTATGAGGTGTCCATTTTGCGGAAATATTGAAACTCAGGTGCGCGATAGTCGAATTCCTGATGATGGAGAGGCGGTGAAGCGGCGCCGTTATTGCACTGCCTGCGATTCGCGATTTACCACTTATGAGCGCGTGCAACTGCGCGAAATTGTTGTCATTAAGAAAAATGGCGATAAGAAAATTTTTGATCCAGAAAAATTGCGTAAGTCAATTGAAATTGCGGTACGAAAGCGCCCGGTGTCTTCGGTACAGGTGGAAAAATTGGTCAATAATATTGTACGACAGTTGGAAATTGAAGGCGAATCAGAAATTGCTTCGCTAAAAATTGGCGAGATGGCGCTGCAAGCCTTGGAAAAGCTGGACAAAGTGGCATTCGTGCGTTTTGCTTCGGTGTATAAAAATTTTGAGAAAGCTGATGATTTTCAAAAATTTATTAAGTTAATTGCGAAGGAATAATGAAAAAGAAAGGGGCTCTGCAATTCTACAGCGACAACGGTTTGAATGAAGTGATTGCTGAAACTGCGCAAAATTATTTTTTGGTAGTTGATAAAAAAAAGGCAGAAGCTAAGGTGGTGGTGCAAAATAAGACAACTGTCGTTAAGCCAGTATTATCAACCTCTGAAGCACTTTCAACTTTGGCAACTTTGGCAAAAAAATCTCAACAAAATATTGCAGTGGCAGTGCAAGCTAGTAATGGCGAGGCTTCATTGCAAAAATTTATTCCGCTCAATGAAATTATTGCGGCGGCAAAAAAGGCGGCGCAAGCAGCAAAAACAATAGCTGAGCTGCGCAAGGCAGTAGAAAATTTTGACGGTTGTGGCTTGAAGAAAATGGCGACCAATACCGTCTTTGCTGATGGTAACCCTAATTCTAACATTATGGTAATTGGCGAAGCCCCCGGTAATCATGAAGATTTGCAAGGAATTCCATTTTGTGGTGATAGCGGCAAGCTGCTGGACGACATGTTTCGCGCCATTAATTTAGACCGCACCAAACTTTATATTACCAATGTAATTTTTTGGCGACCACCCGGAAATCGCAAGCCAACTGAAGAAGAGCAGGCAATTTGTCGACCATTTTTAGAAAGACATATTGAACTTTTTGCGCCAAAGGTTTTGGTTTTGGTGGGTGCAACTTCAATGTCAGCGGTACTTGGCATTAATGACCCTGTGACTGGTGTGCGCGGAAAATTTCTTGATTATGCGCCAGCATTTTTAACTAAAAAAACTAAGGCTTTTGTAATTTTTCATCCATCATATTTAATGCGGCAATCTAGTAAGAAAAAGACCGCGTGGCTTGATATGCTTGAGTTGGAGCGGTTTTTAAAGTAAATTAATTCTGTTAATATAAAAAATTTATGTCAAAAAATTTAACAATTGCTGATTTTAAAAGGCAGGAAAAAGAAAAAACAAAAGGAAGAATGCCTTTTTTTACCCCCGATAGCTTAGAACCAGAAGAAAGCATGATGATTGGTTTTTTCTATAGCTCAATCAGTATTAAGTTACATCCTTTGCAAAATTCCATTCAATTTAATCAAATTAAAGATTTATACCAGCAGATAAAAGAAGGTTTTATTGGAAGTTTGCCGCCAGAAAATGTTGCTAAATTTCAAGCGATGCTTGATCAAATGGAGGATCATTGTAAAGGAGAATTTGAATTTTCTCAAAAGAAAGTAATTGAAAAATATTCTAATGATCATGTAGGGGAAATTTTTAAACTTGTGGTAGAGGAATATGAGGAAAAAATAAGAGATAATGTGTTGGTGCAATATTTAGCTCCATACTACGGAAAAGACCCTAAAGCGGGGTCTAAAATAAAGGAATTGATTAAATCGATAGATAAAGAAAGACCAAAAATTACTTATAATTTGGCTGCTCCAGATCAAAACCCGCGGACAATTGTGAGAAATCCCAACTTAAAGCCAGTGAAGGAAGAATTTCTTGGAGTGGAAAAATAATAATTGCTGTTAAAGTAAAATAATCGCAATTCCTGTGGCAGCAAAAATTAGTGAAGCAATCCAAAACCTACGCACTACTACTTGCTCGCCCCAGCCCAATTTTTCAAAATGATGATGAATTGGCGCCATCAAAAAAATTCTTTTCTTGCGCAATTTATATGAACCAACCTGCAGAATTACTGATAGTGCTTCAATTACAAATAATAGCGAAATTATAAAAAAGACAAATTCTTGCTTGGTGATGATGGCAATTAAGCCCAGAGCCGAGCCGATTGCTAAGCTTCCTACATCGCCCATAAAAATTTTTGCTGGCTTTAAGTTGAATTGCAGGAAGCCTAGAATGGCGCCGATTAGAGCGGCACAAAAGAAAATTAATTCTGTCGTATTGTTGAGAAATGGTAAGTAAAATTTATGAGCAATTTCAAAATTTGACACCAAATAAATTAGCAAAATTAAGCATAATAAATTTATGATTGCGGGAACGCTAACCAGCCCGTCTAGCCCGTCTGTAAGGTTGACGGCGTTTGAAGTGCCAACAATTACAAAAGTGACAAATAAAACATAAAGCACCGAGCCAATGTAGAGTGAGTGTCCGTGGCCAAAGGGGAAAAATACGCGGTTGTTAATGTGAATGCTGTTGGTTTCGCCAAGCCATACAAATGCTATGCCGATGATTAGAAATTGAATGACTAATTTGACGCTGCCACGAAATCCATCGGGGTTTTTGTAGATAACTTTGAGCAAGTCGTCGGTAAGGCCGATGAGTGCGAAGGAAGTAAAAACCAATAGCGTAATCCAAATGTAATGGTTACTTAAGTCAAGAAAGAGTAGGGCGGTAATGATTGTGGCAAGGACGATAAAAATTCCGCCCATGGTTGGAGTTTTCTGTTTGGTTTTGATATGAGATTCTGGGCCAACAGCACGAATTGGCTGGTGAAATTTATGAGCAATTTGTGAAAGAAAAAATTTTATGCCCAGCGAAGACAGCAAATAAGCACTTCCGAGGCATATAAAAAATTTTAGCCAAAAATTTATTTCTAAAGTTTCTGTAATAAATAAATGTGCGAACACGGTGTTGTTTATTTTATTTTGGGCAAGCCAAAGGTTAATATGTTTTTTAATAACAAGCGAATGCGTGTCAAAAAGTTAATTGGTTTACAAATTTTCAAAAACTTTTTCCATTTTCATGCCGCGTGAGCCTTTAATTAACAAAATGTCGCCATCTTGCAAAAAGCTTTTAATTTCAATGGTTAAAGCTGATGCATTTAAATAAGTTTTATAGTTTTTTTTGTCCAGTATTTTTGCAGAATTTTTCATGGCTTCGCCTGCGAGTAAGGCAAAATCTATATGAAATTCGTTGATAAAATTGAGGGTTTCTTCGTGAAGCGCGGCAGATTTATCGCCAAGTTCAAACATATCGCCCAAAATTGCAATGCTGCGATTTTTATTAAGTGTGGTTTTTAAATTGGCCAAATATTCAATTCCTGCTTTCATTGATGAAACATTGGCGTTGTAGCTGTCATCGATGATTACAATATTTTTTCCATCAACATTTTTGGTAATAATTTCGCCACGACCTTTGCTGGCGCTTAAATTTTTTAGTGTGTCGAGAGATTTTGTAATATCTTGCGCAGTCAAGTCTAGACAGGCGAGAATGATGAGTGAGTTAAAAATTGTCGCCTTGTGCGCTGAAGAAATTTTGTAAGAAACTTCGCCGTGATTTTTAGTTTTTGCTTTTACCAAAGATAGTGTGGCGCCTTGAATTTCAAGGCTTGTTAGCTGATAGATGCTTGCAGAATTTTCGCCAAAAGATAAAATATTTTCATTTTTTATTCCGCTTAGCTGGGCACGATTTTCTAAAAATTCATAATATTTATTATCATGATTTATAATGACAAAGCCTTGTGGCTCTAAGCCAGAAAAAATTTCCGATTTTGCCAAAGCAATTTCTTCTTCATTATTAAAATTGCCAATATGCGCTGGTGCAATGGTTGTAATTACAGCAATATGAGGGCGCGCTAGCTTTGAAAGAATTTCAATTTCATGCAAATGATTCATGCCCATTTCAATTATGGCAAATTGAATATCGTGCGGCATATTACAGAGAGTAAGTGGCAGGCCAATATGGTTGTTAAGATTGCCACTGGTTGCGTAAGTTTTTCCTTGTTCAGCAAAGGCAGTTTTTAACATTTCCTTCACGCCAGTTTTGCCAACACTTCCCGTCACACCAATAATTTTTGCAGATGATTTTTGGCGAGAAAATTCGGCTAGTTTATAAAGTGCGGTGAAGGTGTCGCGCACTAGAATTAGTGAGGGTGTAAAATTAGTTGAATTTTGCGAATAATTCTTAGCGGTAAATTTTGTAAAAGCCTCTACATCATGTACCAGAGCCACTTCACAGCCATTCACAAAAACTTGTTCGAGAAAATTATGGCCATCGTTATTATCGCCTTTTAGAGCAAAAAATAGGGTATTTTTTGTTGCTTTTCTGCTATCAATTACAACTTCATTAATTATAACTTCTGCAGATAAATTGTGCTGCAGCAGCTCTACGCCTAGTGCGGTAATAATTTCATTTTTTGTCCAAAGCATTTTTATAAATATTTTTTAATTTCAGTAATTTCATTTTCGTCAAAGCGCGCACCAAATTTTTGGATAATTTTTGCGGCAAGCAAATTGCCCATCTGCGCACATTTTTCTAAGCTTGCGCCGTGAAGTTGTGCTGATAAAAAGCCAGCAGCGAAGCAATCTCCAGCGCCAGTTGTATCGGTTAATTTCTCAACTTTTTTTGTTGCAACTTCAGTAATTTTATTTTCAGAAAAAACAACGCAACCTTTGTCGTTTCTAGTGACAAGCGCCAATAGTTTTTTATTGATAGCAAAAAATTCTTGTAATTTTGCAAAGTTATTTTCAGCAATATTGGTAACACCAACTAATTCTTGAATTTCACCTTCATTGGCAAAAAGAATATCAAGGTCACGCTGCACCAAGCCAATAAAATCAAGCTTATGGCGCGCTACGCAGAATAAATCTGAAAGGCTAAAAGCAATTTTTACGCCATGTTTTTTGGCTAAATTAATTGCTTTTTTTAGCGCTAAAATTGTTTCGGGCCTGTCCCATAAATATCCTTCCAAATATAGTACTGATGAGTCTTGCAAAGATTTTTCGTCAATGTCATTTTCGCTAATTTCAGAAGCGCAACCAAGAAAAGTGCACATGGTGCGTTCAGCGTCTGGAGTTACTAAAATAAAGGATTTAGCGGTGGCGTTGATAGAAAAATGTTGTGAAATAAAGTCAGCCCCGCTTTTGCCAATTTCTTTGATAAATTTTTGCGCAAATTCATCACCACCAACTTTGCCAATGAAGCCAGCCTTACAGCCAAGCTGCGCTACCGCGGCAATGCTATTAGCAACCGATCCACCAGAAGTAATTTTTTCTGCTGATAATTGCGATAATTTTTGCGCCGTAACATTGTCAATTAAGCACATTGAGCCTTTAATCAAAGAATTTTCTGCAAGAAAATTTTCATCAACTTTACAAACTACATCAACAATGGCGTTGCCAATTCCAATAATTTTTTTCATATTTTTTTATTTTCAGTAATGCGAATTTTTTCACCAAAAACCGCTTTTAATTTTTCTAGAAAACCCCATGGAGCATTGATAACAAAAAGCCCGCAAGTGTGCATTTTGTAGGTTGCATCGCGTTTATCATCTTGAAAAATAATATGCGAAATTTCAGCAAATTTTAATTCAGACATTTGTTGGTAAAATTTTTGTAAAATTTCTTGCTCACCTTCTTTGTTAATTATGGGGTGCCAAACCATGTAAATGCCGTGCGCAAAGCGTTTTTGTGCATCTTTTAGCGAGGTGATAATTTTTTCATAATCATCGCTAATTGGGTTTT
This sequence comes from Rickettsiales bacterium, assembly GCA_947455365.1. Classification (GTDB taxonomy): domain Bacteria; phylum Pseudomonadota; class Alphaproteobacteria; order Rickettsiales; family UBA1997; genus CAMCFD01. The sequence goes on from CANGNU010000028.1 coordinate 6,136, forward strand.
GGCCTTTTTCAAATGCAGGGTCAATTAGCACAAGGCCGCGTTTTTCTAAGGGCGGCAGCTTTGATTTTAAAAGTGAAAAGCCATCAACATTTAGCGAATGAAATTTTTTATTACCGGCAAAATTGCGTTTTAATCGCGTAAATTCTTCTTTTTTAATTTCAGCAAACACTGCGTGGTCTTGGGGCCGTAGGAAATATTGAATAATATAAGGCGAGCCGGGATAGATTTTTATTTCAGTAAATTTTTTGTAATTGGCCAAATTATTTTTGTAATCGGTTTCGTAAGAATTAATTTTGGCTAGAATTTTGATGTAATTTAGCAGATTTGCATCGTCAAAATTTCGTGTTTTAAGAAAAGTGCGAACTCCATCTAAAGCCTCTCCAGTCTTGGTTGCTTCTTCAGAGTCTAAATCATATTTTCCAGTGCCTGCATGAGTGTCGAGAACAAAAAATGGTGTTTCTTTTTCTTGTAATTTTTCAAGGCAAAAAATTAATGCAACATGTTTGAAGATATCAGCAAAATTGCCGGCGTGATAGAGGTGGCGGTAGTTCATGTGTTTTTAATGAGGCTAAGAATTGAATTCAATAGCAGTTTATGTCAAGTAAATCAAGGCTGCAACAAGCATTTTAGCCAAAAAACCAGCCAGTAATCATATAATTTGATAATAGAATTGCAATGGATGCGGCCACGACAGCATTGGTTGTAGCCCTTCCAACACCTTCGGCGCCGCCTTTAGAATTATAGCCAAAATAGCAACCCATAATTGAAATGATAAAGCCAAAGAAGCACGCCTTTGTAAGGCCCGAGACTACATCAATTTGTTTTAAAAACTTAAAAGTATTGTTGATATAAGGGCCGGGAGAGAAGCCCAGATTGTGCACGCTGACTAGATAGCCGCCCATTACACCAATAATATCGGCGACCAAAACTAACAATGGCAGCATGAGCAAACCAGCAATGACGCGGGGCGCGATGAGATATTTGAAGGGGTTGGTAGAAAGAGTGCGAAGGGCATCGAGTTGTTCTGTAACTTTCATGGTGCCAATTTCGGCGGCCATTGAAGCGCCAACACGACCAGCAACCATCAGGCCTGCCAGCACGGGGCCAAGTTCGCGGGTAATTGATAAAACCACCACCGTGGCAATAGTGCTTTCGGCATTAAAGCGCGAAAAACCAGAATAGCTTTGCAAGGCCAAAACCGCGCCACTAAAGATGGCAGTAAGGCCCACGACAGGTAAAGAAAAATAGCCAATATGTAAAAATTGCTTTAAGATAAGCTTGGGATAGTATGGTGGAGTAAGGCAGTGACGAATTGCATTAAAAGTAAAAATTGCTAAATCGCCAATGCGCGCCAAATTAGAAAGCGTGAAAGAGCCAATCTTCTGTAGGGGTGACAAGATATAAGAGGTCATGGATTTGTGATTTTACTTGAAAAAAAATACTATCGGTTGATAATGTTAGTCTTCTTTGAATTAAAATTCAAAATATTATTAATGGCAGCTTAAGGCTTGTCACTATTGATTTAGCATAATAAATGTTTTATCAAAACAGACAAAATAAATTAAAATATTTTATCGCGGCAATTTTTCTTGCCTGTTTTGCTGTTGCTTCAGTTTCTTTGGCGGTTCACGCTTTTTCTCATAAAATTAATTTTGCTGATAAAAATATTTTTTCTATAAAATCTGCTACAGAATCACAAATTTTAACAAATAGCAAGCCAGCGACAAAGCACGATATATCTGATTGCTCGCTCTGTTTTTTATCTGTTATTCAAAATAATATTTTACTTTTAGCAGCGCAAATTTTTACTGTCGTAGCTTTTTCTTTATTTTTAATTTGGCGCAATTTTAATCGCGTTAAATTAGCTTACCTCTCCTCATCCTTTCTAGCGCGGGCTCCACCATTTTCTTCGTAATTTTAGTTGGAATTTTCTGCTGTTATTATAGGGCATTTTAGCCTTATCTGGCGCGGTTTTTCCAAATTTTATCGCATTTCGCAATCTTTAGTTTGTAATAATAAACAAGGTGCGAAGTCAATAGAATCAACGACAAATTGTCTTAATTATGAAAAAATATTTTTCTTCACCGTGCAATTTTTCCGCGCAATTTTTATCTTCACGCCGCAATTCTTTTGGTAAAATTTTATTTTATACAACATTTTTAACTTTTGCCGCAGGCCTTGCCAATGCTTGGTCTGGCGATATTGAGCAATATGAAATAACGGCAAAAAAACTAAATGCATCGCGCAATAAATTGTCGCCAAGCGTTGGGGCATCTAGTTTTTCATTTACTAAAGAAGATATTGATAATTTACCACAAGGGCAAGCAACCTCGCTCAACCAAGTGCTACTAAGGGCTCCGGGTGTTACGCAAGATTCTTATGGGCAAATTTATGTAAGAAATGACCATGGCGATTTGCAGTATCGCATCAATGGCATCATACTTCCAGAAGGTATTGGTGGTTTTGGGCAAACTCTTGATACGCACTTTGCTGAAAGCGTTAACCTTATGACTGGCGCGCTTCCGGCCCAATATGGTTATCGCACGGCAGGTGTGGTTGATATTAAAACCAAGAGTGGCGCGCTGAAGAATGGCGGGCGTTCAGAGGTTATGCTGGGTGGAAATAATACTACGCAGTTAAGTCAAGAAGTGAGTGGCAGCGCGGGTCGGCTGAATTATTATGTTAATGGCACTTATTTGCAAAGCGACCGCGGATTTGAATCTCCAACTAAAGGCCGCGAAGCCTTGCATGACAAGACTGCGCAAGATAAAGTGTTTGGTTATTTCTCTTACCTTCTTGACTCGCAAAGCAAGCTGAGCTTGATTGTAGCCAATGCTGACAATAATTTTCAAATTCCCAATAATCCTAATCAGCCAGCGCAGTTTTCTTTAAATGGC
>CANGNU010000029.1 GCA_947455365.1 Rickettsiales bacterium
AGCACCTCAAGCAGCGCCGATGAAGGATCGCCGCGCAAATCGTAAGACATTTTGTCAATTTCATCAAGCAACATTAGCGGATTAACCGTTTTCGCTTTACGCATTGATTGCAAAATGCGTCCGGGCATAGAGCCAATATAGGTGCGGCGATGACCCCGAATTTCAGATTCATCGCGCACGCCACCCAGCGAAACTTTAGTATATTTTCGATTAAGCGCGTCAGCAATTGAACGCGCAAAAGAAGTTTTACCAACACCGGGCGCGCCTACAAAACAAAGGATTGGGCCCTTCAGGTTTTTAGTTTTCATTTGCACCGCAATAAATTCCAAAATGCGCTCTTTCACTTTTGTAAGGCCATAATGATTTTTATCCAGCACCTCTTCCGCCTTCTTAAAGCTGCTATTTGCCTTGCTGCTTTCGCTCCATGGCAGTGAAATAATCCAGTCTAAATAATTGCGAATAACCCCAGATTCAGAGGCGTAAGGGTTCATCTTCTCCAACTTTTTAATTTCGCTAGCGCATTTTTCTGCAACTTCTTTGGGCAATTTTAACTTCGCAATTTTTTCTTTTAGCTCTTTAGTTTCATTTTCTTCATCTTGTCCAAGCTCTTTCTTAATCTGCTTCAATTGCTCATGCAGATAAAAATCTTTCTGCGCTTTACCAACTTTTTCTTGAATTGATTTATTAATTTTAACTTCAGTTTGCGCAATTTCAATGTCGGTTTTTATCAGCTCAAGAGTAAGATAAAGTTTTTTTTCAACATCATTTTCCTCAAGAACTGCCTGCTTCTTCGCCACACCACTGCTTAAATAAGTGACAATTAAATTTACAATGTCATAAGGCGATTTTACCTTAGTCAGCGCCGCCAAAACTTCGGGCGAAATTTTTTTGTTAAACTCAGCAAGGCGTGAGAAATTTTCGACACAACTTTTGATTAAGCCAAGCAAATCGTGGCTTTCAATACTATATCTTTCATCAAGCAAAATTTCTACTGCGCAGGCAAAAAACTTTTCTTCCTCAATAATTTTAAAAATTTTAGCACGAGTTAGGCCTTGAATGATAACCTTCAAAGTGCCGTCCGCCATGCGTGTAGACTCAATAATGTTACACAAAACCCCAACTGGATAAATGTTTTTTTGGTCAAGCCCATCATGGTCGGGGTTGGTTTGCGCAACGGCAAAAATGGCTTCCTTGTTAAGTTTGGCCAGCTCAACACCCTTCAAAGATTTTTCACGCCCAACTAAAATTGTTGTCGTCATGTGCGGAAAAACCACCACATCGCGCAAAGGCAAAGTGTAAAAAACTGGCTTAACCCCTTCAGGAATAAGCTTTTGTAAGTCATTGTTAATTTGTTGTGCGGTCATTTTTTTGATTTTGCAATTGTCTAAAACTCTAATCTAGTGAGAACAAGCAAGTTTTTCAATGGCAAGAAAGTTAAATTACTTACCACCTCTTACTTTGCTACCACCAGAAAGCCTAGCAGCCCGACTGCGAGCGGCAACTGGCAATGGTCGCAACGCCTCCATTTTTTTTGGCTCGAAATAAGCTCGCCAAACATTTTTTGCAACATTTCCTGCCGAACCATACTGACTAGCAAACCCTTCTTGATATTCACTTGGACCAATGCGCTCCCATTTAGAAATATCAGTCCCGATATATTTCCTACCATCATCATATGCAGCTGTTACAGATTTTTTACCATCAAATTTAATATAATTAAAATTCACCAAAAAACAATAATTCCGCTTTTCTAAAGAACAAGAATTTCGCATAAAGATGACAATTAAAATTGCTCGATTAAAATCACTTTCCAAAAATTAATTTCTTGCCTCATGATAATTCTACTTTTCACCGCGCTACCGCTGCTTGCATGCAGCACCGTTTTTCTTTATTTTCAATGGCGTAAAAGTGAAGAAAATGTTACACAAAACAGCTTTGATGCGATGCAAAGCAAGTCAGAAAATTTAATTTTGAGTGCAAAAAATTCTAGCTTGACGGCAGAAATTTCTGCGCAATCTGAAAAATTAAAAATACTCGAACAAGACAATAACGATCTGCGCAATTTCAAGGGCCGATACCAACATGCGCAAGGTGAAATTGAAAAATTAGATCACGAAAAAACTAATTTATTGACACAAATTTCGGCACTAAATCAAAAAATTGTTGAATTTGAAAAACGCGGCGAACGCATGGCACAAAGCATTGAGCAAACTTTGCGTGAAAAATTAGATTGGGAAAAAAGCAAAGAAATTATTCTAGCAAAATTATCTGAAGAATTAATTCGTAAAAATCATGAACAGCAAGAGAAGCTTACAGCCACACAGCAAGAGAATATTAAACAAACCACCGAAAATTTATTTAAAAATTTTGAAAGCGTGTTGGCAAAAGTAAAAAATCTTGATGAAGAAGTGCAAAAATCTTCCAATATTGTTAATGATACCAGAAATGCTTTGCTTACTCCCGGCCATGCTGGGCGTGCTGCCGAGATTACTCTCGAAAATATTCTCAAAGCTTCCGGCCTGAAAGAGCGCGCCACGCTTGACTCTGTCGGTGATTACATTTTGCAATCGCATTTCTCTAACGCCAACGAAGCAGAAACCAAGCGGCCTGACGCCATTTTATTCTTGCCCAACAATTATATTTTAATCATCGATAGCAAATCATCTTCGCACTTTCTCGATTTATTCGCGGCAAGACAAAACCATGACGAAACCACTGAGAAAGCCATTCTAGCGAAGCTGAAAGAAAGCATGCGTCGTCATGTTGAGGGACTAAAAAAACGCGACTACGCCAAATTTTTCAACGATGAAATGCGCTTGAATAATTTTTCTGATTACAAAATTATGAATGTGATGTTCTTGCAAACCGAGCAAATGCTTGAGACTGTAAGTGAAATTGACTCTCAGTTTTTTCAAAAAACTATGGAAAGTGGCATTCATTTAGCCACACCAATTTCATTAATTCACTTGCTTAATAACGCCAAATTTTTAATTGATCGCATTAAACAGCAGGAAAATATTGTTGAATTGAAGCATGAAGTTGCAAAATTACTCGATAATATTTTCTTTGTAACGCGTGAATCAAAAGAAGTGGGGAACAACCTGCGGCGCGGCTTGAAGGCATTTAATGACATGTCAAAAAGGTTTAATACAAAAATTATTCCGGCAATTAAAAATATTGGTGAGTTGGGAATTTCTAGTAAGAAGAGTGATGAGATTAAATTGCTGGAGAGTTATGATGTGGAAGAGGAAGGCGACTCTGAAAAATAAATTTTTATTAGTTAAAATTTATTTTTGGTCAATTCGCGCAACGCGCCAGTGATAAGGTTCTCCAGCGTTATTGTTGCATTTTTCTTCATCAATAAAGCAATTACCTGCAAAGCATCAGCCTTCTTATAACCAAGATTCTCTAGGGCGGAAAGCGCATCTTGCGAAATTTCATTTTGTGGAAAATCTGCCGTGCCACCACCATTTTGTGCTGGAATGAATCCAACATCAATACCCAACTTTTTTGGGCTTTCGCGCAACTCAACTGCAATTCTTTCAGCAAGCTTGGGGCCAATGCCTGACACCTTCGCGAAAGATTTTACATCACCTGCCATCAAAGCTTTTGCTAAATCTTCCACCGAAAAAAAACTGAGAATTTTTAATCCAACTTTGGCGCCAACGCCTTGAACTTTGGTTAATTCACTAAACCAAATTTTTTCAATCTCGCGGGCAAAGCCGTAGAGCTCGATGGCGTCTTCTTTTACCAGCGTTTCGATGATGAGCGAAATTTCTTTTCCTTTAGGAAATTGTTTAAGAAACGCCGCCGTTTTTTGCGAGACGAAGACTACATAGCCAACGCCTGCCACATCTAGAATGCAGCGGTCATCTTGCACTGAGTCTAAAAATCCGCGTAATTTTCCAATCATAATTAATTTTATTTGGATGATTAATATTTTTAACAATTATTCAACAACGATAAGTAATTTAATCTTTACCTACACAATTCTAACCATTGTGAAAGCCTTGATTTTCAAGCTTTCCCATACTAGCATAATTTTTACTAACCAATTTTCCAACTCAATTGTAAAAATGAATTTAGATAATATTGAATGGCTAGAAAATAAACAACCCGTCAGCTTCGAAGAAGCCGTCGCCTTCATGGAAAATCGTGTCGCGCAAATTAGCGCTGGAACCGCGCCACAGTTGATTTGGCTGGTCGAACACCCACCTCTTTACACCGCCGGAATTAGCGCCCGCGATGAAGATTTGCTCCACAAAACCAACATTCCAATTTACAAAACCAATCGCGGCGGCAAGTACACCTATCATGGCCCCGGAATGAAAATAATTTATGTCATGCTTGATTTGAAAAAAATCTTTGCCCCACAACAGCCTGATATTGCTGCCTTTGTTGAGTTTCTTGAAAATTGGGTAATTAGTTTTTTACAAGAATTTGGCGTAAAAGGTGAAATTAAAAAAGGTCGCGTTGGCATTTGGGTTGAAGAGGCTGTAGGATTAAATGGAATTCGTCAAGAAGAAAAAATTGCCGCCATCGGCATTAAAGTAAAAAAATGGGTCAGCTATCACGGCATCGCCATCAATATAAATCCTGACCTCGCCGCCTTTAACAACATTGTCCCTTGCGGCATAAAAGATTTTGGCGTAACTTCATTAGAAAAATTAGGAAAGCTGAAAAGCAGCTCTAACATTGATGTTAACGCCCTTTTAAAAAAAACTTTTTTAAATTTTAGCAAAAGATAAAGCCCTTACTAAAAATGAAAAAACTTCTAACATTAATTTTTACCATAACCATGCTTGGAATCAATAACAGCAACGCTACAACCCATCTGTCAGGTAAAACTGACAACACAAAATACGAAACCGCAATTCTCGCCGGCGGCTGTTTTTGGGGCATGCAAGAATTAATCAGCAAAGTTGATGGCATAATAAAAACCCGCGTCGGCTACACTGGCGGCACCATTCCTAATCCATCTTACAGCGTTGTAACTACTGGCTTGACAGGCCATGCCGAAGCAATTGAAATCACCTTCAATCCCCAAAAAATTAGCTATGAAAAATTGCTAAAATTTTTCTTCACCATCCATGATCCAACCACGCTCAATCGCCAACAAAACGACGCCGGCACGCAATATCGCTCAGCAATTTTTTACTTAAATGACGCACAGAAAAAAACTGCCGAAAGTGTAATTGCGCAAGCGGATAAATCGGGGGTTTTTAAGAAAAAAGTTGTAACACAAGTTGTGAAAGCGGGAGAATTTTATGAGGCGGAAAGTTATCACCAAGACTACTTAGAGAAGAATCCGTATGGTTACACTTGCCATCATGTGAGGAATGAATGGAAGTTTTAACGCCAATTTAAGGGGGGAAAATTCTAAGTTATGAGTCTTTAATTTACTTTTTCACAATCTCCAACTTCTCCCCTTTGGCCGCAATCGCTACAGAATCACCATCTTGCACTTCACCGCGCAAAATTTTCTCGGCTAAAATATTTTCAATTTCGCGCTGAATTACTCGCTTCAATGGGCGCGCGCCGTAAGCAGAATCATAGCCCTTTGCCGCTAAATAATTTTTGCCAGATTTATCCAATGTTAATTTAATATTTCGCAAGGCCAATCTCTTCGCAAGCCTTACAAACTGCACCTCGACAATGGCTTCCATATTTTTGCGACTCAAGCGATTGAATAAAATAATTTCATCAAGTCGATTGATAAATTCGGGGCGGAAGTGCTCGCGCACTGAATCCATCACCTGATTGAAAATTTTTGTTTTGTCAAAATTTTCATCATCCTCATCAACTTCGCTCAAAAATTTTGAGCCTAAATTTGAAGTAAGAATAATTATTGTGTTAGTGAAATTAACCACATGGCCCTGCCCGTCTGTAAGGCGGCCATCATCAAGCACTTGCAGCAAAATGTTAAAAACATCTTGATGAGCCTTTTCAACTTCATCAAATAATATTACCTGATACGGCCTGCGTCTCACCGCCTCGGTTAACACGCCGCCTTGCTCAAAGCCAACATAGCCGGGAGGCGCGCCAATTAAGCGTGCAACGGCATGCTTCTCCATAAATTCACTCATGTCGACACGCAAAATTGCGCTTTCATCATCAAAAATAAATTCGGCCAAAGCTTTGCACAATTCGGTTTTTCCAACTCCAGTTGGGCCTAAAAATAAGAATGAACCAATGGGCCTGCCTGCATCTTGCAAGCCAGCACGAGACCTGCGTACAGCGTTGCCCACGGCGGTTAGAGCCTCTTCTTGCCCCACCACTCGCAAGCGCAAAAATTCCTCAATTTTCAGCAATTTATCTTTCTCGCCCGCCATTAATTTATCGGCGGGAATTCCTGTAATTTTTGCCACAATAACTGCAATATCATCTTCAGTAACCGACTCGCGCGCCATGCTTGCCGAAGCTTGCCCATCAAGCTGCGATAGCTCTTTTTCTAGCGCAGGAATTGTGCCATAAGTAATTTCTCCCGCTTTTGCCAAATCGCCATCACGCTGTGCCCTTTCTAGCTCGAAGCGCGCTTGATCTAATTTAGTTTTCAAGTCATTAACTTTATTCAACTTACTTTTTTCAGTTTGCCATAATGAAGTTATCTCGGCAGATTTTTTTTCAAGATTATTCAGCTCGGTTTCAAGCGCAGTCAGGCGCTGCTTCGAAGCCTTATCATCTTCTTTCTTCAGCGCCTCTTGCTCAATTTTTAACTGCATAATTTTGCGGTCAATTTCGTCAAGTTCTGCTGGCTTGCTTTCAACTTCAATTTTCAATGCTGAAGCGGCTTCGTCGATTAAATCAATTGCTTTATCGGGCAAAAATCTGTCAGAAATATAACGGTTGGACATTACAGCTGCGGCTACCAAAGCACTATCCTTAATTTTAATTCCATGATGCACTTCATATTTTTCTTTAATGCCGCGCAAGATAGAAATTGTGTCCTCAACGCTTGGCTCATCTGCATAGACAGGTTGAAAACGCCGCGCTAAAGCAGAATCTTTTTCTATATATTGACGATATTCATCAAGTGTTGTCGCGCCAATACAGTGTAAGGTTCCGCGTGCTAAAGCGGGTTTTAGTAAATTGGAAGCGTCCATCGCGCCATCGGTTTTTCCAGCGCCAACTAGCAAGTGCAATTCGTCGATGAAAAGTACAATATCGTCATTGCCCTCAACCTCGTTCAGTACTGCCTTCAGGCGCTCTTCAAACTCACCGCGAAATTTTGCGCCAGCAATTAATGCGCCCATGTCAAGTGCCATCAAGCGGCGCCCTTTAAGGCTGTCTGGCACATCACCGTTAATTATGCGTTGCGCTAAAGCTTCGACAATGGCCGTCTTTCCTACGCCGGGGGCGCCAATTAACACTGGATTATTTTTGGTGCGCCGCGATAAAACCTGCATGGCGCGGCGAATTTCCTCATCGCGGCCAATTACTGGATCAATTTTTCCTTCGCGCGCTTTTTTAGTTAAGTCGATTGAATACTTCTCCAAGGCTTGATAGGTGGACTCTGCCGAGGCACTATCCGCTTTTTTCGAGCCACGAATTTTAGTAATTGCCGTGCGCAACGCTTGCGCTGAAAGGCCCGCCAATTTTAACACCGTTGCCGCATCATTTTTGTCATTCTCAAGAATGGCTTGTAGCAAGCGTTCTACCGTGACAAATGAATCTTTATTTTGGTCAGCTAATTTTTCTGCAAGCATGAGAACCCGCGCCATTTCTGCTGAAAGTGAGATGCTTCCCGCACCACTTCCTTCAACTTGTGGAATTTTTTTCAGCAGGTTAGCGGTTTCAGCCCGCGCCAAATCTGAGTTGCCGTTGCAGAAGTTAATTATTTTTTCTGCTAATAAATCTGGGTCATCAAGAATTATTGACAATAAATGCTCGGGCGCAAATTTTTGATGCCCACTGCCTAAAGCCAATGTTTGCGCGCTTTGCAGAATGTTTTGCGCTTTTTCTGTGTAGCGTTCGATATTCATAAATTTTTAAGATTGGGAGGAGTTTTTCTAATTCAAGAAATTGTGAAGCAATTTAATATTTGCATTACTGAATCAAAACTGGGTCACGCTAATTCTCTCTGCGAGAGACGCGCTGACCTATTTTGACACAGTAATGCAAATATTAAATTGCTTCACAATTTCTTGAATTAGAAAAACTCCTCAAGTTTAAATTAATAACCGTAAAGACTTAAGGTTATATAATAATGCAATTTAGAAAATGCTAGGGTAGAATTTTGTATTATTATATTTTAATTTTCTTGTGGATCGAATGAAAATATCGCAATTAATTGTGTTTCTATCCTTACTAATTCAAGCTTCGGGGGCTTTTGCAATGACAACATCGTTACTAAGTTTTGATAATACTAAAAATAAAAAAGATGCACTGCCCTCTAATTTTCGTGACCTTGCTTCATTAAAAATTAATGCAATTGCTAGTGGGCAATTTTCTGCGGCGCAATTGCTAGAAGTGCGCAAAAAATATCCACAAGATAAAATTACCATTGTCGATTTAAGGCGTGAAAATCATGGCTTCATCAATGGTGATGCTGTCATTTGGCATACGGTTTTTGAAAAAGGAAATGTTGACAAAAATGTTACAGAAATTTTATCTGATGAAAAAAAATTGCTAAAATTAGCGCAAGAAAATCAACAAATTGTGGTAAATAAAATTTTACAAAAAGACCGCGCCAATGGCTGGTTTAAAGAAACCGCGCCACAAATTGTTGCTGTAAAAAATGCTATAAGTGAAGAAAATCTTGCCAAAGAAAATGGTTTTCAATATAAAAGATTTGCCATTCGCGACCTTGACCGGCCTAGCGCCGCAGATTTTGCGCAAATGGTTGATTTTATCAAAAAACTTGCCGTCGACCAAAAAATTTATGTTCATTGCGCTG
>CANGNU010000030.1 GCA_947455365.1 Rickettsiales bacterium
TTTCTCATTCAAATTCTGTTCAATTTTTTGTTGCAAAACTTGTCGTGCAATATGCTCTTGGTCTTTGATTAGTTTGAATTTATCGCCTTGTTGTGGAATTTTTACTACAACTTTTTTTGCCGCCAATTCACTTAAAAATTCTTCCATCAAAGCAACATCTTCAATTTCGCAATTTAACAACAACTCTTCTGGCGGAGTTTGATTTAAATAAAACTGTCCTAAAAATTTTGCCAAAAATTCGCCACCACTTAAACCTTCCTCAACACTGTAAAAATAAGGCTTTGAGCCATAATTATTGCCAGCGCGATAAAATGAAATATAGACACAATATTTGCCTTGTGCTTCAACTAAACTAATAATATCTTTGTCAGTTATATCTGACAAATTAACATTTTGTTTCGCTTGAATTGACGATAAAGACTTAATTTGATCCCTTACCAATGCTGCTTGTTCATAATTTTGCTCCTCACTCAACTTGCGCATTTTGTCAGCTAAAACTGACTGCATTTCTGAAGATTTTCCACTTAAAAAATTTACCGCCGCAGCAATTGATTTTTGATAATCATCTTGCGAAATTAGGCCAACACAGGGTGCAGAGCATTTTTTAATTTGATATTCAAGGCAAGGTTTAGTGCGAGATTTAAATTCAGAATCAGAACAACTTCGTAGTAAAAAGTTTTTGCGCAAAACATCGAGAACGCGGTTGACATCAAGCCCAGAAGCGAACGGGCCAAAATAATGGTAGTTATTTTTGGCGGCCAAATTACTTTTTTGCGAGAGAGAATTTTCACCAACTGCATTTGCAGAAGAGTTAATCAATAAAGCCCCGCGATGCTTGTCAATTCTGCCGAAAGCGTGTTTTTTATCGATAATAATTGCTGGAAAAGTTTTGTCATCGCGCAGCAAAATGTTATATTTTGGCGCCAGTTTTTTAATTAAATTATGTTCAAGCAATAAAGCTGCCAGCTCGCTCTCTGTCTGGGTAAATTCAACTTTCTCTGCTAAAAAAACCATGTGACGAATGCGTGCCGACAAGCGATTATCAACAGTATAATTCAGCAATCTTTTGCGTAAATTTTTTGCCTTGCCAACATAAAGCACAGCATCATCAACGCCCAGAAACTGGTATACGCCGCTGTTCGCAGGTGCTTTGTCAATTAAGTCTTTAATTTTATCCTTCATCATGCTAATTTAACGGCAGAAAATATGAATTACAAATTTCCACAAAAAATGGTTATAAAACAAGAACAATTAGAAGAAATTAAATTACTTCGTCAGCAAAAATCAACTACGCTAAGGCCCGTATCGCCTGAATTGGAAGAGGTTTTGTATCAGCCTTTTGAATTGCTTGATCACGGTTTTGTCCGCGTAATTGATTACATGGGAAACGACGCCGCTGTAGTGCAGGCGGCCCGCGTGTCTTATGGCGCTGGTACCAAAAAAATTAACGCCGATAAGGGTCTAATCAACTACCTGATGGCTCACCGCCATACTACGCCGTTTGAAATGTGCGAAATTAAATTTCACATTAAGTTGCCAATTTTTGTGGCGCGCCAATGGATACGCCATCGCACGGCCTCAATCAATGAATATTCTGCGCGCTATTCAATCATGGAAGATGAATTTTACATTCCTCGCGCCGAGCATTTAGCAGCGCAATCTAAAATTAATCACCAAGGCCGCGATGAGGCTCGGGTATTGAGTGCAGAAGAGCAAAAGCGCGTGCTAGAAATTCTAAAAAAAGACAGCGTACAAAGTTACGATCACTATCTTGAAATGATTAACCAAGACGCCGCTGGCAACCCTGTCGACCCAGAAAAAGACGGCCTTGCGCGCGAATTAGCCCGCATGAATTTGCCAATTAATTGCTACACACAATGGTATTGGAAAATTGATTTGCATAATCTGCTAAACTTTCTCTACCTTCGCGCCGACGGCCACGCGCAGTATGAAATTCGTGTCTATGCTGAAGCCATGCTTGACCTAGTACAAAAATGGGTGCCACATTGCTATGAGGCCTTCATGAAACACCGCAAAGACGGCAAAGAGCTTTCTGGCGCCGCTTTAGAAGTGGTAAAAAAATTAGTAAAAGGTGAAAATGTTGTACAAGAAAATTCAGGTCTCAGCGCCCGCGAATGGGGTGAGTTGATGAATTTACTTGGTAAATAGGCTCTGTAACAATATTTAAGTTTGCTGCGCTGACTTTGCGTAGCGCAGCAAAGCAAGTCTTCCCCCGTTTGCGGGGGGGGGGGTAGGGGGATTTTTATGAAATAAAAATTTAATAAATTATGGGAAGAATTTGGGAATTAGTTTTAATTTTAGTCATTGTATTCATCTTTTTTGGTGCAGGAAAATTGCCGAATGTTATGTCGGATATTGGCAAATCAATTCGCAATCTAAAAGAAGGAATGAAGAGCGAGAAAAAAGACGAAGAAAAAAAATCTGAAGAAAAATAAATTTTAAACAATGGATCAAAAAAAAGTTATTGCAACTGACGCGATTGAAACGGTTGTCAATAATTCAAAATCTGACCGCATTCCCGTTGCCGACCTAGTCGGTGCTATGGAAGGCGCTGGTTTTGGTCTTGCGGTGATGATCTTCGCTTTTGGCATCATCATTCCACTGCCGCCGCCCTTTCCTAGCATTATCTCTATCCCACTAGTAGTGTTCGCATTACAAATGATGGCAGGCTTTCATTCGCCAAAATTACCGCAAAGATTTGCCAAATTAACCGTCAAGCGCACAGTGCTTGCAACCTTGGTGCGTAAGGCTGCACCTTATATTGGTAAGGTAGAAAAAATTTTACGACCAAGATTATCGTTCATGACCACGCCTAGAGCTGAAAGGTTTGTTGGCTTTTTTATTTTTCTTTTTGCCTCATTTATTTTATTGCCAATGCCGCTGTCCAACTTTATTCCGGGCGCAGGCATTCTAATAATTTCTTTTGGATTATTAGGAAAAGATGGTTTGGCAGTATTGTGCGGAATAGTGGTGGGATTGGTTGGATTGACCATTTCAATTACCGCAGTAGTGCTTGGTGTTGAAGCCTTGCATTATCTTAAAGGCTTGTTTTTCTAGGGTGGATAGGCTATTAAAAATAAAGTTCTTGACTATAAAATTATATTTCTTCTAAAATAGCGGCCGTTCTTTTCAAAATAGATTTGTTGTCATCCACATTTTTCGTGTTTTATTCCCGTTAATTTTTTAAACTAAAATTTTATCCAAGCCAGATTTTCCTTACGCGAAAGTCTCTTCCAATCTCATCTATTTAATATCAATAAACTTTTCTTAAATGTCTTCTACTCTTACACTTCGTTATGGTTCTGATAACGGTCAAAATAGCGCCGCAAGTGCCCAAAATGCTGATGCGCAAAATAATAATGCGGGCAATGTAATGGTGCCGCAAGGGCAAAATATTGGGCAAAATCAAATGCAAAATAACCAAAATAATGAGGCAAATCAAGCTTCGGTGAATAATGTTTCGCAAAATGTGCAGCAAAATTCTGCACCAAGTCAGCAGTCAGAAAGCCAAGAGCCAAGAAGTTCTGGCGGTTATCAATCGCGTTTATTGGCGCGCAGTTCTAGCTCTTCTGGTTCTCGTTCGGGCTCAATGAACGGCTCGCGCTCTGGCTCAAGACATTCAGGAAGCCAGAATTCACGCGGCTCAAACAATGATTCTAGCAATTATGATGACGATGAAGATGACGGCTATAATTCGCCAAAATCAACTGGCAATGGCAAAACTTTAGAGCTAAAAAGCTTGAAGACAAAAAACGCTGAAGCCTTGGTAGATGTGGCTAAAGAGAATGGTCTTGATAATATTGGTGACTTTGGCCGCCAAGATATTATTTATCATATTTTGAAGAATTTCTCCGATCAGCATCCTGAAAATATAATTGTTGGCGAAGGTGTTTTAGAAGTGTTGCAAGATGGCTTTGGCTTCCTTCGTGCGCCTGAGACCAACTACTTTCCCGGCTCTGACGATATCTATGTTTCGCCAAGTCAAATTAAGCGTTTCGGCCTTCGTACAGGCGACACGGTGAAGGGTCAAATTCGCGCACCAAAAAAAGGTGAGCGCTATTTCGCCCTACTGCGCGTAAGTGAGGTGAACTTTGGCAGCACTGATAAAATTCGCAATCGCGTGTTGTTTGATGATTTAACTCCACTTTATCCGCAAAAAAAATTATTGCTGGAAGAAGTTGCGCCAATTAACGGCGACATTTCTACACGAATTATCGATATGATTTCGCCAATGGGTAAAGGCCAGCGCGCCTTGATTGTCGCGCCTCCACGCACTGGTAAAACTTCTTTGATGCAAAATATTGCCCATGCAATTACCAGCAATCACCCTGAAGTTATTCTGCTTGTATTGTTGATTGACGAGCGCCCAGAAGAGGTGACTGACATGTCGCGCTCGGTAAAAGGCGAGGTGGTTAGTTCTACTTTTGACGAACCTGCAACGCGCCATGTGCAGCTTGCCGAAATGGTCATCGAGAAGGCTAAACGCTTGGTTGAAGCCAAAAAAGATGTCGTAATTTTGCTTGACTCAATCACTCGTTTGGCACGCGCTTACAACACGGTAATTCCTTCATCAGGCAAGGTGTTGACTGGCGGCGTGGACTCTAACGCATTGCAAAAACCAAAGCGATTTTTTGGTGCGGCAAGAAATATTGAAGAAGGTGGATCGCTTACTATCATTGCGACGGCGCTAGTTGACACTGGTTCAAAAATGGACGAAGTTATTTTCGAAGAATTTAAAGGAACGGGCAACTCGGAAGTTATTCTTGACCGCAAAATTTCTGATAAACGCATCTTCCCAGCCATTGATATTACTAAGTCGGGCACTCGTAAAGAAGAGCTTTTGGTTGAGCGTTCTACGCTTGCTAAAACTTGGATGTTGCGCCGAATTGTTAACTCGATGAGCTCGGTTGAAGCGATGGAATTCTTGTTGAATAAAATTGAGCATTCGAAGAGCAATGAAGAGTTTTTCAAGTCGATGAATTCTTAGAGTTGGAATTTAAGATTTAGCGTCATAGAATTTCTGCAATTGAACGCCAACCAGAAAAATAGCTAATGCTAAAAAAGTTTTTTCTTCTCACAGCTTTACTCTACACAACCAACTGCGCCAGCAATTTGCACAATCTGGCGCAGCTTGAAAACGGCCTCAAAACAGACAATTTTTATAGTTCATATTTAGCGTTAGAATATCTTGAATATTCGCGCAGTTTGGGCAATGCAGGCAATTGGAATGATTCCGAATATTTTGCTAAAAAAGGTTTAGAAGTGGCACGAGGGTTCAAAACCGTACCAGAAAGCCCAATTGCTTGGCGCGTTGACCGCGTTGAGTTAGAAGATGCAATTGCTGCACAAAAACGCTTAGAAAATGTCTCAACTTACGAAGTACAAAAACTTTTGCCAATTCAAAATGCACATCTAGTTTTTCTTTATGATTGCTGGATTAGCAAAGATTCGCGGCCAGTTTTTCGCACGGGAGAATTATCAAAATGCAAAGCGCGATTTTATAAATTGTTAGATGAAGTTGAAGTTTATATTGATGATTTGCGCAAAGATCGTAGGCCCAAAACAATTATTATCGAGCCAGAGTTTGAGCGCTTTGAGGTGCTTTTTGATCTTGATAGTTTTAACTTTAATGATAAGGCGAATAAAAAAATAATCGAAGTGATAAAATATTTGGAAACGATGAATGGCAATTATCGAATTTTATTGGTAGGAAATGCCGATCGTTCAGGAAATTCTTTATACAATCAAAACCTAGCGCTGAAGAGGGTTGAGACTGTCAAAAATTATCTGCTGCAAAATGGCGTGGCGAAAGATTTAATTGAGACAAGGGCTGAGGGCGAAGATTTTCCCGATATTATCACGCGCAAGGGCGTGCAGCAACAGTTTAACCGTACTGCAGGAATTTATGTTTTGAATGGAATGGGGTCTTTTGCTAACACTCCGCTGCCGTTAATTGAAAATTCTGTCTACAAGAAAGAGGTTATCAATGCTAGAAAGGCAAGGGGTTTGAAGTGATGGTGAGTGATTTTTCGCAAGTAAAAAGAGTTGTTATTAAAATTGGTTCATCACTTTTGGTTGACGGTGGAAAGCTGCGAGATGTCTGGTTGCAAGACTTGGCGGTAGATGTAGCAAATTTGGTTAGCAATAATTCTCAAAAAATTGAAATAGTTATAGTCTCTTCAGGCTCGATAGCTCTAGGGCGCGCAGTTTTTGGCACGGCAAAATTATCTTTGGAAGAAAAGCAAGCGGCGGCGGCAATTGGCCAAATTCAATTGATGAGCAGCTATCGCGATTATTTTTTGCAGCATAAAATTAATGTGGCGCAAATTCTGCTTACAGCCTCTGATTGCAACGCTCGCGAGCGTTATAATAATTCGCAAAACACCATCAATACTTTGCTAAAAAAGGGCATCGTGCCAATCATTAATGAAAATGACACTGTGGCGGTTGATGAAATTAAAATTGGTGATAATGATCGGCTGGCAGCCCGCGTGGCGCAAATGATTTCAGCCGATTTGCTGATTTTATTTTCTGATATTGATGGGCTTTATGATAAAAATCCCAAAACCCATAAAGATGCGCAATTAATTTCGGAAGTAAAAAAAATTACCAAGAATGTCGAGGAAATGGCTGGTGGCGCAACTTCAGCGGTTGGCACGGGCGGCATGATTACTAAAATTATTGCGGCAAAAATGGCGGTGATGGCAGGCTGCGAAACCGTGATTACCAGTGGTTTGGTGAATAATCCGCTGCAAAAATTATTTTCTGGGCAGCAAAATTATACAATTTTTCGTAGCAATAAACGAGGCGCGCAGTCAGTAAAATCTAGGAAGAAATGGCTATCTGGTTTTTTAAATGCGAAAGGCGAAGTGGTAATAAATAATTGCGCCGTTGAAGCTTTAATGACAAAAAATATTAGTCTGTTGCCCGTTGGCATTGTAAGCGCGACAGGTGGTTTTAAGGCAGGAGATTTAATTTTTATTAAAGATGAAAATGGCAATCATATTGCCAGTGGAACCGCTAATTACGCTGCTTCTGAGGTTAAAAAAGTTTTAGGAAAAAATAGTGATGAAGTAAAAAAAGTGCTGAAGAAGCTTACCAGAGTAGAGTTAGTACATATTGACAATTTAGTGATGATTTAAAATTGCACAAAAAATAATTGCTGTTAAAATGGGCGCCTAGCACTTCTGCAGCAAATTAACTGGCAAAAAGAAAGTCGTAAAATCGAAATTATTTTATAAAAAATGACAAAAATTACAAAAATTATTGCGCGAGAAATTCTTGATTCTCGTGGCTTTCCAACTCTTGAAGCTGATGTTTATTTAAACGATGGCAGTTTTGGTACCGCCGCCGTTCCATCTGGCGCATCGACGGGAAGCCTAGAAGCGTACGAGTTGCGCGATGGTGATGCTAAAAGATATTTAGGTAAAGGCGTATTAAAAGCAGTAGAAAATGTTAACACAAAAATTGCTGCAAGCCTTATCGGCATTGATGCCTTGGCACAGCGCGAGATTGATAATTTAATGATCAATCTTGACGGCACTAAAAATAAATCACATCTTGGTGCTAATGCAATTTTAGCGGTTTCGCTTGCTGTAGCAAAGGCCGCGGCTGCTTCACAAAAGCAACCACTTTTTCATTATATTGGCGATAAAAACTCGCATATTATGCCAGTGCCAATGATGAATATTATCAATGGCGGCAAACATGCCGACAATAAAATTGATATTCAAGAATTCATGATTATGCCCTTTACGGCCGCGTCAATCAAAGATTCAATCCGTATTGGCGCTGAAGTTTTTCATCATTTAAAATCATTGCTAAAAAAAGATGGCCACAATACCAATGTTGGCGATGAAGGTGGCTTTGCCCCCAATTTTGGCAGCGCTACGCAAGCCCTAGATTACATTTCTAGCGCCGTTGAAAAGGCCGGATACAAACTTGGTACCGATATCAAACTGGCTCTGGACGCGGCTTCAACCGAGTTTTATAAAAATGGTAAATATCATTTAGAAGGCGAAGGAAAAATTCTTGGCGGCGATGAATTAATTAAATATTACGAAAATTTAGTGCGCAATTATCCAATTTTTTCAATTGAAGATGCTTGTGCTGAAGACGATTATGAAACTTGGAAAAATATCACCAATGTTTTGGGTAAAAAAGTGCAATTGGTTGGTGATGATTTATTTGTAACTAACCCAGAAATTTTAGCCAAAGGAATCTCTCAAGGCCTTGCCAATGCTGTGCTTATCAAGGTTAACCAAATTGGCACTTTAAGTGAAACTTTAGATGCAATTGAACTTGCGCGCAAAAATAATTACAATGCAATTATTTCGCACAGAAGCGGCGAAACTGAAGATGCAACAATTGCACATATTGCCGTTGCAACCAATGCTGGCCAAATCAAAACTGGTTCTTTGTGCCGCTCTGATCGCATTGCAAAATATAATGAATTAATTCGTATTGAAGAAATTTTAGGCGCAAAAGCAAAATATAATAACGCATTGTAATTTGCTCTAAAGACAATATTTACAAGAATCGCCAACCATTTTAAAATGAAAATATTAGTTGCGATAAATGAAAATATTTTAGAGATGATTTTGGGCCGCAACACTTCGTTGGCCTATATTTTAAGTGCAGTTTTGTTGGATCATGAAGTGTATATTTATCATGTTGCAGAAGATGGAAAAATTCCCTTAGCAAGTGAAGATGTTAATGTTGTTTTGCTCAATAAAATCAACGCTGCACAGCTTATTGAAAAATATCAAGATGAGAATAAAAAAATTGTAAATTTTATTGCCGATGGCTCAAAAATAGAAAATTTTCCTGCCAAA
>CANGNU010000031.1 GCA_947455365.1 Rickettsiales bacterium
AGAGTGGCAGGAATTACCAAAATTAATCCAACTTCTAAAGCCAAATTTTGCAACTTAATTGCACCATCAATTTCATGCGCTTTAATTTTTCGCGACATGGCTGGAAGCAGCGCTATTCCTATGGCAATGCCAATCATTGCTAACGGCAATTGGTTAATTCTGTCAGCGTAATAAAGATAAGAAACCGCGCCAGCAATCATGCTAGCAAAAATTGAATCGACCAATAAATTTATTTGCAAAACATTGGCGCCAATCACTCCGGGTAAGAGTTTGCGAAAGAATTTTTTTATGTCAGCATTGTGAAATAATTTTAGCGAAAATGATTTTGGATAAAGCAACATTCCTCGTTTAATTGTAAAATATCCCACCCATAAAAATTGTAAAATTCCTGCCGCAAAAACACCCCATGAAAGCGCATAGGCGTAGTTTGGAACCAGTGGCCCAATAACAAAAATTGAGGCAATTAAAGTTACATTTAAAATAATTGGCGATGAAGCAGGAACAGCAAATTTGCCTATAGAATTTAAAACCCCCGAACACAAAGCCACCAAAGAAATAAAGATAAGGTAAAAAATTGTAATGCGCGATAAGCCGACCAGAAGGGTGAATTTTGCTGGATCAACAGCAAATCCGGGAAATAAAATTTTCATGAAAAATGGCATGAAAATTTGAAAAACTAAAGTAAAAAGCAGCAAAATATAAAGCAGTAGAGAAAAAATATTTTGCACAAAAACTTTTTCATCCATATCCGATTTTTTATCTTGCAACTTCTCAACAAAAATTGGCACAAAAGCAGAATTCATTGCGCCTTCAGCAAAAACACGGCGAAAAAAATTTGGCAAACGAAATGCCGCAAAAAAAGCGTCAGATAAAGCGCTAACACCAAGATATTGCGCAATTAAAATATCGCGAGCAAAACCAGCAATGCGTGAAAGTGAAATGTAAAATGAGACGGTAAAAACTGAACGAATAATTGACATGAAAATGGGGATTGAAATTTGAAACCACAACGGCGCAATATAGCTAGAACAAAGCCTCGCCAGTTATTTTGGTTAGTGCAAAATATAACCCAAAAAGTTGGTAAAAAACAAAAGATCAACCGCAATTGTCATTGAGAAAGGATTCCATTTTGAAATTGATTCTTGCAAAAGCAACTTACGCATAAAAGATTTTGGCATATTGTGAATTTTTTCGGCACGCAATTTTTGCTTTTCTTCTTTTGACAATTTTGGCGCTTTTGGTTTGCAACGAAACATTACAAAAATATGCCAAACAAAATAAACCAGACCAACGCTTGACATTGCAACATCAAAAAGGCGCGAATTTATTGCTAAAATTAATTTATCGACAATAAAAAATGTCGCATAACTTATAAAGCCCCACCAGCGAATTAAAGTGCGCAAGCTTTCAGTGCCATGAATTGCAGCCTTAAATGAATCTTCAATTTTATGTAAAATTTCGTTCAAAGTCATAAATTATAATTTAGGTTTATCAACTTGCGCAACCGCGTATTGCGTGCCTTCCCATGGCATTTCAAAATCAAAGTTGCGATATTCTTGCATTAATTTTACTGGTTCATAAACCACTTTTTTTTGCGCTTCATCGTAACGCACTTCTTTGTAACCAGTAAGTGGAAAATCTTTACGCAGCGGATGGCCTTCAAAGCCATAGTCAGTAAGAATTCGTCGCAAATCTGGGTGACCAGAAAAAACTATTCCATACATATCAAATGCTTCTCTTTCCAACCAATTAGCAGTGCTGAAAACCGTTGAGGCTGTAGGGCATTCTTCACCATCATTCAAAGCAACTTTTACAGTAATGCGATTATTTAATTTTAAACTAAGCAAAACATAAATGGTTTCAAACCTTGGCGCTCTAATGCCAAGAAGATCGGCGCCGAATAAATCAAGTAGAATTTTGAAAGATAAATTTTGATCATCACGCAAAAATTTTAAAAACTCAACAATGGTTTCGCGAGCAACATAAATGATTAGGTTATCATGCTTCAACTGAGTATTATCAAGCTTTGCCGCCGGAAACTTTTCTGAAATATATTGCGCTTGCGCAGAAAGATCTTTGCTTAAATTTAACATAATTTCTAATTTATTTATTAGTGTATTTTAAGAAATTTTATAATTTTAAAGTGGCTGTGTCAAAATAGGTCAGCGCGTCTCCCGCAGGGAGAATTAGCGTGACCTATTTTGATTCAGCCACTTTAAAATTATAAAATTTCTTAAAATACACTAATTCCATATTAACGACGAAACATTTTGCCAGTTCTTTTAATTTTTTTCTGCAACATTAAAATTCCATAAAGCAGCGCTTCCGCTGTGGGCGGGCATCCGGGAACATAAATATCGACAGGAACAATGCGATCACAACCACGCACCACTGAATAAGAATAGTGGTAATAGCCACCACCATTGGCGCAAGAGCCCATTGAAATTACGAAACGCGGCTCGGCCATTTGGTCATAAACCTTACGCAGAGCTGGCGCCATTTTGTTAGTAAGTGTACCCGCAACAATCATAACATCTGATTGGCGCGGCGATGGACGAAAGACAAGACCAAAGCGGTCAAGGTCATAGCGGCTGGCGGCAGTTTGCATCATTTCAACGGCACAACAAGCAAGACCAAAAGTCATGGGCCATAAAGAACCAGTGCGCGCCCAATTGGCAAGCGCATCAAGCTTAGCAACAACAAAACCGCGATTGTTAATTTCATCAACGGCATGATTAAGCACCGCATCTTGATTTAACGGACTAAGAGGAAGATTATTCATAAGTTAAAATTTATTTCCATTCAAGAGCGCCGCGCTTCCATTCGTAAACGAAACCGACGGTTAGTAAAGTTAAAAATGTCATCATTGACCAAAAGCCAAAAACCCCTAAACCCTTCAGCGACACGGCCCAAGGGAATAAAAATGCAATTTCTAAATCGAAGATTATAAATAAAATTGCCACTAAATAAAATTGCACATTAAATTCGCTGCGCACAGGCCCCTCGCCTTCAAAACCGCATTCATAAGGAGAGAGTTTTTCGCTATCTGGGCGGCGTTTTGACAAAATGAAAGGTATGATGGTGATTACAGTGGCAAGGCCCACCGCAATTATCATGAACAATAAAATTGGCAAATATTGCGCAGAAACTTCAACTGCTTTTAATGGAAGAAAATTCATCGTAAATTAAATTTTGTGAAATATAATGGCAGCAACTTTAAACCATTTAATCAAAAAAAATCAAGCTATGTTTACTGGATTATTTACAGCAATTGTTACACCTTTCAAAAATGGCGCAGTTGACGAGGCGGCGCTGGTTAAATTAGTTGAATTTCAAATTGCAGGAGGTGTTGATGGAATTGTTCCGTGCGGTACCACTGGCGAGTCGCCAACACTTTCTCACGATGAACATAATCAAGTTGTAGAGCTTTGCGTGAAAACTGCAAAAGGCCGTGTGAAGGTTGTGGCGGGCACCGGCTCTAACTCTACCGATGAAGCGGTGATGATGACTAATCACGCAAAAAAAGTTGGTGCTGATGGCTGTTTAGTGGTGGCACCTTATTACAACAAGCCTACTCCTGAAGGCATTTACCAGCATTTTAAAGCAATCAATAAATGCGGTTTGCCAATCATTCTTTATAACATTCCGGGCCGTTCAGTCATCAACATTTCTGACGCCAATATTGCACGCATGGCGGCTGATTTTGAAAATTTAGTTGGCATTAAAGATGCGACAGGAGACCTACTGCGCGTTGCAACGCTGCGCCTTCTAATTAAAAAACAATTTTCTTATTTATCAGGTGAAGATGGCACGGCTGTAGGCTTCAACGCCATGGGCGGCAATGGTGTAATTTCAGTTACTTCTAATATTGCGCCAAAATTGTGTAAAGATTTACAAAATGCTTGCGTGAAAGGTGACTATAAGCGCGCCCTAGAACTGCAAGACTTGCTGACCGATTTACACGAGGCAATGTTTTGCGAAACCAATCCAATTCCAGTGAAATATGCAGCAAGTTTGATGGGGCTTTGTTCGGTAGAAAATCGCTTGCCTTTAATTGAACCAGCGCAAGCTTCTAAAGATAGAATTGTGGCACAGATGAAAAGAGTTGGGCTAATTTAATTTATTCAATTTCTTTAGTAATCCAGCCGCCACCTAGCACGCGCGTGCCTTGGTAGATTACGCAAGCTTGGCCCGGGGTAATGGCGCGAGTCATTGATTTCATTAGTACTTCGGCCTCATTATTTTCTTTTACAACAATTGTTGCCGACTCTTCTTCGTGGTTTGAACGCAGGCGCACCTTGGCTTCAAAAGCCTTTTTCTCATTGATTTGCGCAACATCAATCAACCAATTTACTTCGCGCATAATAAATTTTCTATTTTGCAGAAATTTTTCTTCGCCGACAAAAACCGTATTTTTTGTGGGGTCAATTTTCACTACAAATAAGGGCTCTGGGTAGGAAATTCCTAAGCCCCTTCTTTGACCCAAAGTAAAATTAATTACGCCTTCATGTTGGCCAAGAACTTTTCCGGTTTCAATATGAACAAGCTCACCAGCCTTAAATGCTGTAGGGCGCATGCGTTTGATGACTGAAGCATAATCGCCATTTGGCACGAAGCAGATATCTTGGCTATCGGGCTTGTTTGCTACTTCTAGGGCATATTTTTCGGCAAGTTTACGGGTTTCTTCTTTGCGCATTCCACCCAAAGGAAATCGCAAGAAGTCAAGCTGGGCTTGGGTTGTAGCGAATAAAAAATAACTTTGGTCTTTATTTTCATCGATTGCTTTATGCAGTTCGGCGTGAATTAAAGGCGCGCCAGATATAGCTGCAGAGCCATCATCAATTTCTAAATTATCGGCCAAGGCAACTTCACGGCGCACATAGTGACCAGTTGCGAGGGCATCGGCCCCAAGGTCTCGTGCCACTTTCATTAAATCACGAAACTTAACTGATTGATTACATTTTACGCAAGGAATTGGTGTTTCGCCGCGCAAATAACTATCGGCAAAATCGTCCATCACCGCTTCTTGAAAGAGGCTTTGGTAATTTAAAACATAATGCGGAAAATTAAATTTGTTGGCGACTTTTTTGGCGTCCATAATATCGACACCGGCGCAACAGGCGTTTTTTTTCTTCAATGCTTCGCCTAAATCGTAAAGTTGCAAAGTGATACCAATGACATTATAGCCCTGCTCTTTCAACATGCAGGCGACAACAGACGAGTCAACACCTCCTGACATTGCGACAACAACTTTAGTGTCTGCTTCTGATTTATTTATTCCAAGCGAATTCATTAATTTAATTTGATATGTTGAATTTTGAATTTAACTTCTATTGAATATAAAAAGTTACCGCAATTAATCAATTTTTTTATGACAGACAAAATTTTCGCTAAACTTACTCTGCCAAATGGTAAAGAGCTACAACTTCCTGTACATAAAGCCTCGATTGGGCAAGATGTCATTGATATTTCGACGCTTTACAAAGAAAGCGGCATGTTTACTTACGATCCCGGATTTTTATCAACGGCATCGTGCGAATCGCAAATTACTTATATTGACGGCGATAAAGGTGTGCTGCGGCATCGCGGCTATTCAATTGAAGAATTGGCGAATAAAAGTGAATATTTAGAGCTGTGCTATTTGTTAATTCACAACCAATTGCCGAAGGCTGATGAATATGAAAAATTTAAGCGCAATGTGAAAGATAATGTATTGGCTCATGAGCAACTACATATTCTTTATCGCGGTTTTCCGCGGCGCGCGCATCCAATGGCTATTATGGTTGGTGCCGTTGCATCTTTATCAGCTTTTTATCATGAAAGCATTCACGCAACCACGCCAGAAGGGCGTTTAGATGTGGCTTATAAAATTATTGCCAAGATGCCAACATTGGCTGCAATGGCTTATAAATACTCAATTGGTGAGCCGATAATTTATCCACAAGATGAGCTTGGTTTTGCCGAAAATTTTCTTCACATGTTATTTGCAACGCCGAATAAAAAATACAAAGTCAGCCCTACAATTGCTAAGGCGATGGAGAAAATTTTTATTTTGCATGCTGACCATGAACAAAACGCGTCAACTTCTACTGTAAGGCTGGCAGGCTCTTCGGGGGCAAATCCATTTGCTTGCATTGGCGCGGGAATCGCGTCTTTGTGGGGCCCAGCTCATGGCGGTGCCAATGAAGAAGTTATTGAAATGCTGCAAGAGATTGGCACTGTTGACCGCATTCCTGAATTTATTAAACGCGCAAAGGACAAAAATAGTGGCTTTCGCTTGATGGGCTTTGGTCACCGCGTTTACAAAAATTACGACCCTCGTGCGGCGGTGCTTAAAATCTCGTGCGATGTAGTGTTGCAAGAATTGGGAATTAAAGATGATCCATTGCTGCATATTGCAGTAGAGCTAGAGCGCATTGCTTTGAGCGATGAATATTTTATTGAAAGAAAATTATTCCCTAATGTCGATTTCTATTCAGGAATTATTTATAAAGCACTAGGAATTCCATCAAGTTTATTCACCGTAATTTTCGCCATCGCGCGTTCTGCCGGTTGGATTTCACAATGGAAAGAAATGATTGAAGATAAAGCCTTTAAAATTGGCCGTCCACGCCAACTTTACACTGGTTTTGCACAACGCGATTATGTTGATATTAGTAAACGATAACTAAAAAATGCTTTTAGAAACGATTCTAAAAAAGATCAAGGCGCCAGAAATAACAAAACTCTCCGCTAAAAAACCGGATGAGGATTTTATTCCTTATGTTTGCCATTACGACCCTAGCACCATCTTAACTAAAAATGGCGAATTGCTGCAAACCATTCGTATTACTGGCTTCAGTGGTGAATCAATTGCGGAAGAATTAATTTCTTTGCGCGACACTCTGCGCGACTCAATTTTTGACCATGTTAAAGAAAATAAATTTGCCTTTTGGTTTCATACCATTCGCCGTCGCAAAAATATTGTACCAAAAGGTGAATATCCCGATTTTTTCTCCAACAAAATTCATGAAGATTGGGTGAAAAAAAACAAGTGGGACGACCAATTTGTTAATGAATTATATGTCACAATAATTATCGAAGGACTTGACACCTCAATTGCCAATTCTAAAGCTTTCTCGCGCTCTTTTTCTTACGGTGCCACTCATAATTTACATCGCAAATATTTAGCCGAATCTTATAAAAAACTTAGCGCTGTATCGCTAAAAATTCTTGCCGACATTGAAGGATATGGCGGCAAACTGCTTACTATCAGCGAGTTTGACGGCGTTTTGCATTCTGAACCAATGCGCTTTTTTGGCAAAATTATCAATCTTTATGAAGATCGCTTTCCACTTTCTGCCAACGATATTTCCACCGATCTTGCCAGCCATAAAATTGCCTTTGGCGCCCGCGAATTAGAAGTTGTCGGCAAATATAATAAAAACTTCGCTGCCATGCTTTCAATCAAAGAATATCACGAGGTTGAAACGCAATTGCTTGATAAAATTTTACAATTGCCCTTTGAATTTATTATTACACAATCATTCGATTTTTCTTTCGATAAAAAAGATTTAGAAGATTATGTTTATCAAGATCGCATTTTAAAAATTAGTGGCGACGAAGATTTGCGTCAAGTGTCTGGACTAGCTAGTTTAATGGAAGGAAACGCCAATTCAGAAACCGATTTTGGCAAGCTACAAACCACCATCATGATTATCAATCGCAATCAAAAAGCGCTTGATGAAGATATCACTTCACTTATTGAAAAATTTAGCTCTCTTGGCTTTGTTTTAGTGCGCGAAGATGTTTTTTCTGAACATTGTTTTTGGGGACAACTACCCGGAAACTTCTCTTTCTTGCGCCGACAAAAAGTAATCAACACCTTACGCATTGGTGGCTTTGCGGCATTACGAAATTTTCCTTCAGGGTCAATGGCGGGCAATCATTGGGGCTCGGCAGTTACAACTTTAAAAACAGTTTTAGACACACCATACTTTTTTAACTTTCACGACAAAGACCTTGGACACTCGCTAATCTTGGGCCCACAAGGTTCAGGAAAAACCACTTTAATAAATTTCTTACTTACTGAAGCGCGCAAATTTAACAATAAAATTTTCTACTTCGATTTTAATCAAGCCTCGCGACCCTTTATTAAAGCTCTTTCTGGCAGTTATCATTGCGCTACCAAAGAAATAAATAATGCAGAATTTTTACAGATGAATCCATTTTCTCTACCAAAAACTGCCGAAAATTCTGCTTTTTTAAGTGAGTGGATTAAGCAAGTGATGGTGTTTTTAAAAGGTGAAATTGCTGAAGAAGAAATGACTTTAATTCCACAAGTTGTTGAGCAAGTTATTGCCACTGAATCGCCAAGTTTTATTGCTGCCTTTGACGCATTTAAAAATTCTTCCACCAACAACATTTACGAAAAATTAAAAATTTGGGGCAATGGAAAACTGGCTTATATTTTTGGTTCGCAAGCTGAAATTGACTGGACCAATTCAATTCAAGCTTTTGACTTAACCGAGGTTTCTGCGCAAAAACCAGTACTAATTCCCATTGTTACTTATTTGCTGCAACGCATTGAAAATTGCCTCGACGGTTCCGCTGCAACAATTGTACTTGATGACGCTTGGGAATTGCTTAGCAACACTGTTATTGCGCCACAATTAGATGAATTTCTTAAAAGAATGCGGCAAAAAAATTGCAATGTAATTTTTGTTGCAAAAAGCCATGACGAAATTGCCGATAGCGCCATCAATAAAATTATAAAAGACAACATTACTCTTGAAATTTTTCTTCCTAATAAATCTCCCCAAGAATACTACAAAAC
>CANGNU010000032.1 GCA_947455365.1 Rickettsiales bacterium
AGCAAACAAACTGCAGCCGAGCTGGTTTATGAAAGGTCTGATGGCAATTTGCCTTTTATGGGAATGAAATCTTGCGATAAAAAAACTGAAAAATTGATTACTAAAAAAGATTCTGAAATTGGCAAAAATTATTTAGATGAGAACGAAATTAAATTGCTTGGGCTTTTGGTTGAGCAATATTTGGCATTTGCTGAAACGATGGCAAATCAAAGAATTGCAATGTATATGAAAGATTGGATTGAAAGGCTTGATGCAATTTTACAACTTAACGGCAGAGAAATTTTAAAACATGCAGGAAAAATAAGTCACAAAATTGCCGTTGAAAAATCGGGAAATGAATATCAAAAATTTAAGGAAGTTCAAAAAAAGAATGAAAAAAAAGAGAGCTTGAAAGAGCTTGAAAATGATATTAAAAATATAACAAAACTGAAATAGAATTTTGGTATGCGCAAGATTTGCAAAAATTGCTCGTACTAAGTAACCTTGCGAAGCCTGTAAATATAAGCCTTCAGACCATTTCGTTGACGCCAACAAAATGGTAAAGCCAAACAGCTCTTCGAAAGCATTTATGACTTTGCTGGCAAGCTGCGCAACCCAAGAAGCTTTTTAGTTATTTTTGGATATGATCCATTTTCATCAAGCCAAATATCAACAAAAAGTCGCGCAAACTTAAGGTTAGAAATTTTGCCCGTCAGTTCATTGTTATGAAACATCAAAACCCCCTTCGATGGAACAAAAATTGCAATTTTTTCATCACCTTTTTTGACCGAATTAAAAATTTCTGTAAGTTGCTTGATATAGCTGGCTTCTTCGCCCGAACTAATTTTGTGAAGTG
Organism: Rickettsiales bacterium; assembly: GCA_947455365.1. Classification (GTDB taxonomy): domain Bacteria; phylum Pseudomonadota; class Alphaproteobacteria; order Rickettsiales; family UBA1997; genus CAMCFD01. Next base: position 836 of record CANGNU010000032.1, read on the forward strand.
ATTTAATTTCAGAAAGCGATCTTTTTACAAGATCTTCGCGACTAAAATTCATGTTATATTTAATTTGAATAGCGAATGTTTTGTTATAAGAAAAATTCGCATCTTCCGACCATAAAAAAATATCATAAACCTTAAGTCCAAAAAATTTAAGTTTGGACGAACCAATAAGAACTGGGTCTTTAATAATATTTTGCAGTGAAGCGGGAATATTTTTTTCTGAGGCACTGTCTGAGGCGCTGTCTGAGGCGCTGTCTGAGGCGCTGGCTGAGGCGCTAACTGAGGCGCTGGCGGTTTTTACAACAAAATTAGACATCAAGGCCAAAAAAAGAACCAAGAAAATCTTTATCAAATTTCTCATAAAATTTTTTCTAATTCAAATTGAACGACATTAGATTTTTTGTAAAATAATTAAGGCTGAAGATTGTAAGTATTTTTAAAATACATGGCAATAGCGCATAAACAAATGAGATGTGGTTGATTGAATTACTTGCGCTGACTCCGGGTTGATAGCCTGACATTCCAAGAAAAATTAAACTGCTTGAAGCCGCAATCATTAAGCCAAGTTTTGTTACCAAATTCCACAAAGAAAAATAAGATGAGGTCATTTCTTTTTTATTGGCAATAATCTTGGCCAAAATTGCCGGCGGAGTGATTAAATCTGCGCCAAGGCAGGCTCCTGATAAAAAGCAAACAAGATAAAAATAATTGGCATTTTGGGCGGTTAAAAAATAGGCAAAAAAGAAAGTTATTACCGAAAATGAAATTGACAAAATCCAAGATTTAACCATGCCAAATTTGTTTGAAAGATATTTCCACAGCGGAATAAAAAGGCATGCCGAAATAAAATAGAGCGACAAAAATAATCCCAAACTTTCTTCTTTTTGCAAAACATCGCGAATATAAAAATTTAGATTTGCCGCTGGCAAGCTTACTGCAACAGAGTTCAATAAAAATATTCCTAAAAAAAACAAAAATTTTCTATCTTGCAAAATTTCAAAAAATTTTAATTTGAATGTCGAAATTTTGGTTGAAATTATATTTTCTGTTTTTACTTTGCGAAAAAATGCAAAAGTTGCAACCAGCATTAAGCCTACAAAAACAAGGCTTAAAACCGAATATAATGAATTGGGATTGAGGTGAAAAAAATAAATAAACGAGGTGGGTAACAAGAAAGCAAAAATCATGCCAACTACTCCAAGCATTTCTTTGGCAGAGTTTATGGCGATTCTTTCTTGATCATTTTTGGCAATTATTGCGGCAAGAGACTCAAAATTTATAACAACAAAATTGAAACAGCTATAAGTTGTGGTAAGAAATATTATAAACCAAATAATTGATAAGCCTTGATTGAGAAAGGCTGGCGGGTTAAAAACCAAATAAAAACTTAGGCAAAGAAAAGATGACGCTATATAAATAATTTTTTTATGACTGATTCCTTTTTGTGAAAGTGAGTCAGAAAAATAACCGATAAACGGGTCTTGCACAGCATCAATAATGCGGATAAAAATTAACAAAAATCCAATTGTTGCAAGATTGATATCAAATTCTCTGGCATAAAAATCACTGATATTAAGATAAATTGGAATTCCAACAAACGCTAGAGGTAAGGCCAAAAACGAGAATGATAAAATTTGTGATCTTGATATTTTTTGAATGGTCATGGGGAAATAATAAAAAGTAATCAACAAAAACCTCAGCTATCAGTGTTTAAACATTATATTGAAAAAAAATCAATAGAAATAATATTACCGCGCAAATACAACTTACAATAGCCTACAAGCGCTACTCTATTATCATCTAGCTTAAACTTAAATTATTATTGGTTTTTCAAAATAATTTAGCTATAATCTTGCTTTCATTCTTACAATAAAATTTTTATTTATGTTACAAGCAGCAAATCAGGTAGACTTTTCGCGCCCAAAAAAATATTTTGATAATCCAAATCCTAGCAATAGAGCAAATCTTGCTCTACAAAAACTTGAGGCAGGGGAAAAGCTTAACCAAAGAGATGTTGCAAATGCCTGTGAAGATTTTTTCCCAAATCAAGTTTACAATTTACGGGCTGAAAAAGGTCAAAGAGATGAAGCCCTTGATCTTGCAGCTAGCGCAGTTCTTAACAATGGTAAGGCAATAAAAGAACAGCTTTTGCAAAATGATCAAAACGCCGCAAATGCAGGTGCAGAGCAATCAAATGAAGGCAATTCTAAAGAAAATACCACGAAAGATATTCCAAAAATATCGGGTGGCACAATGGCGCACATTATCAAAAAAATTAACGAGATGCTAAATGGCAAATCTGGCGATGAACATCAAGAAGCGGCCGAAAATTTTAGCGCCTTATTTGAGGTTTTAGAATTGCCAACCGTCGTAGAAAAATTTGATGATGTCATGAAGCATTTGGCAGAAAGCCCAGTTGCGGTGGCGGGAATAAAAGAAAATTTGCAAGGCACGAAAGGTGTGGCAATTTTTGAAAGCGCGATTGACAGAAATTTTAACCCTGAGCAAAAAGATGCGGTTGCGGAAGTTACCCCAAGTGAGCTAGATTCTCAAAAAAAAGAAGATGCACAAAAACATGTTCAAAAAACTGAGGTTGTAAGATAAAATGTCAAAAACTTTTTTAAATCACGAAGAGCCATTTTCTGGAATTGAAATTAACTTAGATGAAGAAATTCCAGAAACTGCAAAAAGCGCAAAATTACCAAGCGCAGCAATTGCTACTGGATCGCAAATAGTTCTTGCTTCTATTGCGTGGACAGCAGCAACCAATGGCAGCGCTGCAATAATTGATAGCAAAAAAGGAATTTTAAATGGACTGAAAGCTGTACGGCCATCTATGGTTTTGGGTGGAGTATTGCCAATGTTGCTTTACAATTCTGGGCCAGTTGAAGTTGCAATTGCGGCGCAGAAAAAAGTTTTGGGAGAAGAAAAAAATTCCTCCGCACTTAGAGCAAGTGCCGCAGTTTTAGCGGGCGCGTCAATGGAGGCTGCAATTGGTAATCCTCTAGATTTTCTCTCAGTGCATCAAATATTAACTAGCGTAAAAACTGCTGATTATTTAGAAAAAAATCCTCAATCAATTTTAAAATTTAGCGAAGAAGAATTACGCAAGCTTATGCCTAAAGCTTCAGCCGCGGCAAATAAAGAAGAACTTATTCAACTTGCAAAAGATAATCATTACAAAAACATTTCCTTCACTCCAAAAAATTTAGCAATTATTTCTAAAAATCTTGGTGTAAAATTAACTGTTGGCGATGTGGCAAAAAGCATTGCGGTAATGTTTCCAACTTCTGTGGTGCGTAATTTTCCATTTTATATTGGGCTGCTTGAAGCTAATAAACCAAAAGACGATCCAAATTCTAGCATTACCGAAACAATGATAATTTCTCTTGTTGGCGCCCTATCTACAACCATACCGAATAACGCAACTTACACGGCTGCAATTAATGTAGCCAAGGGTCAAGGAGAATTGCAAGCTTTTACTGGCGCATTAAAAGAAAGCGCAACGCAAGCATGGCGAGAACCGCAAAAATTTGCTGCACTTATTGGCATTCGCTCGATGGCAACCTTTGCGGCAATTTGTTGTTTTAGCGACTATACAAGAGATTCTTTAAGTGGCGTCATTGATGGCATTAGCAATGTTGTGTCAAAAAGTTTTGGTTTGGAAGGTGCACTGACTGACGAAGAAAAAAAGGCGCTTGATGATCAACATTTAAAAGGCTTAAGCAATCACGAAACACAAAAATCTTTATTAGAAAAATTAAAAACTCCAGAAAATTCTCCAAACACTACAGAAGTGGGGAAGCTTTCTGCAGATCAAAATAAAGGTAAAGGAAAATAAACTTAAATAAGGGTTAGAAATTTATAATAAATTCAACTAAATAATAAGCGTAAATTGCCTTTAAAATTGCAAAAGATTTGACCACAAAAAATAATCTGACTCAATATGAATCACCCTAAAAATATCTCTTCCACAAACTAATTATATTCTTCTTTTTCAATCATTTTTAATCAAAATTTTACTTTTAAAAAACGCCAAAAAAGAGTGGCTGTATCGGTAAAATTTTGAAATATTTGTGAGAAAAAGTTGGTTATTAAAATTACTGTTGGTTTACTTTTTTTGGCAAAGTTCTTTTGAGGCTTTCGCAATACCAGCTTATACAACAAATATTATAAACGAACAATACTATCCACTTCCAATACAAACTAATAATGAAATTATTGGAATTACTGGTGACGGCAATATAATAGTTGATACTGACCTCAATTTTGGCAGCGACCCTTCTACTCACGCGGCAATTAACAATTCATTTTTTTCTATTGATGGTGCTTTTTCTAACACCTCAATCATCATTAATACAAATTCATCAAGCAATGGTATCATTGCTAATGGCAATACTGCAGGCGCCATTAATTTTACAGGGTCTGGTGCCTCTCTTTTTGCTTTAACAATAAATTCAGGAACGGTTTCAAGCGCTGTTACTAGCAACACAGATGGCACGATAAATCTTAGTGGCACCTCAAGCACTTCACCAACAATTAATGTTGGTGGAAGTGGCTATGGAACAATTTCAAATTATGGCGCTGGCGGCAATGCAATTTATTCATCTGGCCTTAACACAACTTTAACCATTAATAATAACGCAACAGGAGCAATCATTTCTAATGGAAATGCACTCACATTAACAGATGTGAATGACTCATCTTCTCTAATCTTGAATAATGTAGGAATCTTAAGTGCCACTAGTGGCTATGCAGCAATTTCACTTTCTGGTTATGGCGGAACCATTACCAATAGTGGCACAATTGCTGGCGACATTATTGGCTCTGACTTAACTTTATCCATCACCAATACTGGAACAATTAATGGCAATATTACTTTGGGCGATAATGCCGATTCCGCAATCACTCTTAGCGGCGGCACAGTTAATGGCAATGTTCTGCTGAATAATGAAAATCAAAATATTATATTTAACGGTGGAAATTTAGCAGGAAACATTAATGGCAGCGGCATTGTAAGAATTGCTGAAAATACTGTTTTAGGTGGCTCAATTGGCAATGATAGTGCGGTTAATTTGCTGGATATTTCCGATGGAAAATCTTTAAGCTTTGGCAGCAACTCTTACAGCGAAGCTGCGAGGAAAATCACTCTTGGTGTTGACTCATCTTTTACTTTAAATTATGGCCAGTTTAGCACTTATGAAGTTGATGGCTCTAGCGCTAATTCTGGAACGCTTAATCTTAACATTGAAGATAATAGCACCATCACAATATCCACACCTCTTGGAACCACTAACGGCTTGGCAACAATAAATATTGCGGGAAATTTAACTGACTATTCCAAAAGTTCTTCGATTACAATTGATGGCTCTATTAAAGCAACAACCACAACAATTAGCGGCATTGCCACTAATTTAAATTTAGCTGCTGGAAAAACTATTGATGGCAATGTTGTAATTAGCGATTCAAGCGGATTATATTTAGACAACTCATCTTCTGTAACTGGCACAATTAAGGGCGTGGCACAATATGCGGGAAACTTGGTAATTGTTAATTCATCTTTAGACCCTTATGCAGTAAGTTCTGTTACTCTTAATGGCAATATTGGTGGCGACGGTAAAGACCTTTATGCAATATTTACCCAGCGCAATACAACAATTGACGCTTCGACAAATAATGTTGCAATTAATGCATTGGCAACCTACTTGACAAACGGTGTAAGTTTAAAGCTTGGGTCGGGCACCTTTACTGGCAACATTAGAAGTGTTGGTTCAATTTTTGGAATTCCCAGTAATGGTGTTGGTAATGTTGAATTTATGACCAACAATACTCTTGGTGGCAATGTTGGCAGTAGCGACGGCAACTCTCTTGATCAAATCACCATTAGTTCTAACGCAACAATTGCTGCAAATAATTATCAAATTAACGCTAAAAATATTAATCTTGGTGCTGGCGCAACAATTACAACTTCGTCATTAATTTCTGGTGGCGATAATGATGACGAAGGTACAACACTTTCTGATGCGGCAATTTTAATGGGCGATAATTCTAGTCTAACTTTAAATACAGATTCTGCTTTATATGCCACAATTGATGCATCTGTTACAGGAAACGGCTCGGCAATTACTATTAATAATTCGCTTAACTCTACTAATAGCCATATAAATATTGGCGGCAGCACTGCGGTTCAATCTTTAACATTATCTGATGGTGCCGAACTTGATGTTACGGCAAATAATGGCGCCGTTAAAGCAAATGCAATTTTTATAGGAGATGGCGCAACTTTAAAATTAGGTAATGGCAAAATTGTTGGCTCTGTTGATGGCACTGCCGATGGCAAAGGAATTTTAAATATTCAAGGCAACACAACTTTAGATGGAGCAATTGGCCTAGCCCATCATTCTCTTGCCACTTTAAATGTTGGAACTGCCGATGAATTTGGCTATACCGTCAATGCACAAGATTCAATCAGCGCAACAAATGTTACAGTTAATGGCTATCTATCTTATTTATCACTTGCTGATGGAAAAAACTTAAGTGGCGATGTTACATTAAGCACTGGAGCTGGACTGAATATTGGCGATGGTTCGCTTATAAGCGGCACTATTAAAGGCGCAGAGCAGTATCAAGGCTCATTTATTCTTCGAACAGGCTCAACATTTAATGCAACAAATAACATTGGCACTGACAGCAAAGACCTTGGTTCAATTGTAATTCTGGGCAATCTTGATCTTACCATTGGAGGCTATTATGAAGCACATTCGCAACAAATTAATTTAGCTGACGGCGCTTCATTTACAATTGGCAGTGCAATAGTTGAAGGAAATGTTAAGGGTCTAAATTTATCTAATGGCATTGGACAAGGTGATGTATCTTTTGTTGTGGCTAACGACAACTTTTCAGGAACTCTTGGCGCTAGCAACGGGCACGCTCTTAATAATTTAAACATTCTGCGCGGAGCGGCGGTTGACACAAAAGGTGCTAACATTAATTCTAATCGCATTAATATTACATCTGAATCAAGTCTTGCATCATCGGCCAGCTTAATTTCTGGCGGAAATAATGGCGATGACACTGGCTTAATTAACACCACAATTACATTAGGGGCCGCTTCTCTTTTAACATTGGATAATGTTGATACTTTTCTTGGCACAATTGATGGCAGCCTTACAGGAGAAGGCGCCGTCATTCTTTCTGGCAGCTATGGCAATGACTCTCACCCCGACAGCATTAACATTGGCGGCACCCACAAAATTGACATTCTTGCACTAAGCAACTCGGCAAATCTTGATGTTCATTTATTTGATGGAATAGTAAAGGCCAATACAATTACACTTGGCAATAGCGCAGCTTTAATTTTGGGAAGCTCTGACATTGTTGGCACAATTGATGGCAGTGCCGATAGTCAAGGAACCGTTACTGTTTTGGGAAATAGCGCTTTAGCAGGAGAAGTTGGTGGCACGCATAAATTATCCGCTTTAAATATTGGCTCGACTGATTACGCTGTTGGCGTTACAGCAAATTCATCAATTAGTGCCACAAATATTAATCTTGCTGGAAGCTATACCAACTTAACTCTTGCTGCAAATGCAACAATTAGCGGTGATATTTCACTAAACTCTACAACAACTCTTAATTTGAATGATGGCAGCTCTATTGCCAACTTAATTCATGGCAGCAGTCAATATGATGGCTCGCTTAACATTTTAGAAGGATCGTCGGTCATTGCGCAAAATAATATTGGCGCTGGCGGATTCGATTTATACTCTGTAGGAATTTTCAACAATTCAAGTTTTGATTTAAACACCAACGATGTTTCTTTAAATACTTTATCAGTTTCATTAGTTGACAATTCAACTTTGGTGGTTGGCAGCGAAACTGTTGCTGCAACAATTTTGGGATATAACTCTAGCAACCTTGGATCAACAGCCCACGGCGCTGGAAAGGGGGATATTATTTTTGCCAGAAATAATACAAT
>CANGNU010000033.1 GCA_947455365.1 Rickettsiales bacterium
GATTAAAAAAATTAGAAGAAGATAATCTGTAAGTCGTTATAGACGACCAAGTTTATGGGGGAGAATTGGGCGAGGAAAATATTGCCCTAACCAAGGATGAATTTGCTAAAGCTATTCTTGACGGAATAATCCCAATATCGGATAACTCTTGGGAAAATTTCAGGCCAATTATGGTAAAAATCGATTATATTTTATCTCAAGCCATATGTCTAGTTAAGCCCACCACAGAGATTTGCCAGGATTCGGTTTAAATTGTTAACAGTAGAAAATAGGGGATTTTTTAAGTAAAGTAAATTATATTTTTAACCCACAGTGTTTAGAGCTTGTAGCTTCACATAAGGTGCATTATAAAATACTTACCAACTATAAAAAACTCCCACAATCCCCAAAAACCCTTGCAATATATATCTTAAGTATATAATATATAAACAATATATAACATATACAACTATGACAAAAACACTAATCGACATCCCACAAAACATCCTCTCCCACCTAGCAACGGGTGCCAAAGCCCATGGCAAATCACGCTCGCAGCTAATCCGCGAGATTTTAGCTGGCTGGCTGCAAGAACAAAATGCGCAGCCAAAATTGCATGATGCTACCTTCGGAATTCTTAAAAAGCAGAAAATTGATGGGATAAAACTACAGCACAAACTTAGAAAAGAGTGGTAGGTCTTGCTTCTACAGTCGCAATAGATCTCCGCTTGCGCGGAGATGACAAACTTTTGTGCAAAGATATAATCTTTTGTACGAAAATGACAAACTTTTGCATAGAGACAACAGGCTTAACATAAAATAAACCCCAAATAACAAAAAAATGCGCGCAATATTCGACACCAACATCATCATCGATTACCTCAACGGCACCAAGGCGGCGCAGCATGAAATTAACCTCTATAAATTTAAAGCAATCAGCATAATCACTTACATTGAAGTTTTAGTCGGCGTGAAAGATGCAAAAATTAAAGAGAAAATAAAAACTTTTTTGGAAAGTTTTGAGATAATTGCAATTGACCAAAACATTGCCAATCAAGCAATTCCTTTGCGGCAACAATATAAAATAAAACTGCCTGACGCCTTAATTTTAGCCACTGCAGAAAGTTTAAACGCATTATTAATTTCGCGCGATGCCAAAGCTTTTGGCGGTAAAGAAATGCCAATTTTGCGCATTCCTTATAAAATTTAGGCTTAATTCAGCATGACAATTGCACCTCTCCTTCACTAAGCAAAGCAATCATTCAAAGCGCCTTTTCCTTATCTTCTGCGACAAGCCTTTCAAACTTATCCACCAAACCTTTAACATTAACAGCACTAGATGGCTGCTCTTCAGCAAAATCAAAAGTAATTGCGTGATTCATGGCAACATCTGGCGCTGCAATAATATCATCGTGCAAATCTCTAATTTCGTTTCCCATTTTATCAGACTGTTCACTGCTTAAAATATCAATATTTTGCCATTGATCATTAGCAAGCTTAACTTGAATTGTATTAGAGCCATCTGGGTTTAATTGGGCATTACCATTAGCAAGTGATGACATAAAATAACAAACAAATGGCCCGCAATGATTATTATCTATAACAATAACATCCTCTCCTTCTAACTTATAAGACTGTATTGCACTTGAGATAGAAACAATTTCAGTATTGGGAAATTTTTGCAGCAAAGATTGTTGAATGTTGTCTGGAATGTCGTGCAATGGCCCTCTGTTTTCATAAGAAACAGTTGGATCAAAATAAATTATAGAAAATTCAGCGCCTTTTTTTTCGATAAAAATTCCCATATAATGATCATCTTTATGCACAGCAATCACAAGCTTCGTTGCATTGCTTGATGTAAAATTATCAATGGCATTATTTAATTCTGTATTTACCAAAGCAATTGCTGGCGTCACATAATGAATATTTGGCGCAAAACATGAGTTAAATAATTGATTTAATTTATCATCAGTATAATCATCATTTAGAAATGGAATTGGGCTGACGCTAGGAGATGAAGGAACAGTAGAGGTAGCAGAACTATTTGCATCTTGAATTTTCGAAAAATTTGCAGAACTGTAATTTACTTTTCTTGGAAGGTTTGGGGTAGAAGATCTGTGACCAAAAAGACCTTGTCCAAAATGCTTTTCTTGAGCCTCAGTCAATGATTTCTTTTTTGATTTTTGGGCAGCAGTAATTACTGGTTTATTAATTATATCTCCTACGCGAAAATTTTTTTCAGAACTTTCTAAAAAGCTAGGAGCTTCGTAATGCGCCCCATCTCCAGCATTACCTTTATAGGCTTTTGATGAGAACCTAATCTTGCCACCAATTACATCTGGTGATATAGCTTTAAACGCTAGTTCTTGCAATTCTTCATCTCTGCCTTTTGCATCATCATCTTTAACAACCAAAGAAACAATCTTGCATAATTCAAGAAAATTATTGCGCATTGTTTCAAATGGAAGAAGCAAGCGACCTTGCAAATCAACAGGCGCATCCATGCTTTCTCCTATGCCGCTATTTGCAGAAGCGTCTCCTTCAACCGCATTGTTAGATCCTCTTGCTGCCACATAACTGCATAACTTCTGCAATAATTCTTTAGAGCTGCTTGTCGCTGATTCTGGGTGTAAGTATTTTTGCAATTCACTAAGTGAATGTTGCAAATCAGTATTTTCAGTATGATGAAAAATTTGCGTAAAAAAATCTTTTACTGCCTGCTCTTGTCGCACAGCCAACTCAACTTTTTTTTCATTGCCAGAAATTATATATTGCCTTATTTTAGTAATTGATTTTTCCAATATCTCGCCTAGATATTTATCAGAAATTATATGATTTTGTGAAGTTGCCGATTGTACTTTTACTTTTGTGGTAGATTTTCTTGCTGGAGGTATCTGTTCAAATTTTGCAATTAGCTCTTTTACTTTTGATTCAGATTCTGCATCTTTGCTGCTAGAGCCAGAAGCTTCCCCCTTATATTTCTTAGAAAAAACCTTGGCTTGCCTCGCAAAAACTTCCGTTTGAGATTGTGTTCTCTGTGGAGTAAATGGAGTTAAAATTGTTGAAAAATTAGCACCACCTCTTTTGCGAGATGGTGTTAAAGTTGTATTATCGCTTGATTCATTCAAAGAATCTGAAGATTTTTTTGATCTAGTTTTTGGAGGCATATTTTTATTAAAAACTTTATTAAGATACGAAAAAATAACTTTCATGTAAGATAATACTTAAATCTACCTTACAGCCTCTGAATTTCCTAGGTTTACTATAGCCTAGCGCACCACCCTAACCTTCACCCCCAAATCCACCTTCTCCCAAGCCCTATCCGCCGTAAGCACTGGCAACCCCTTACACTTCGCCAAAGCCAAACAAGCTCTATCACCCAGCGAAAGCCCATGCTTCTTCGTCACCTTATCAAAAGATGCCGCAACAATTGCCTGCCTGGCATCAAACTCTACAATATGCAAAAAAGTATTTTGCAAACTTTTCACCACCTCTTGCGTGCCAAAACCGTTTCTTGCTAAAACAGTAATTACCTCAGAAAAATTCACGCTTGATATAACCGCGTCATCAAGCCTTTCCGCCACTTTTTCATGACCCTTTTCCATTTGCAGCAGCGCTAATATTGCCGAAGCATCAATTACAATTTTATTTTTCATGGCTAGATTTTTTCTTTTCTTCTCATTTCTAAAAGCGCGTCAGACAGGCTTGCTTTTTTGCCTTTAACCAGCTGTTGCAGCTTGTGCAGCGATTGTTTTGGGCTGTGCAATATTATATCATTATCATCAGTTAGAGAAAGAATAACTTCATCGCCAGCCTTGATGTTTAGCTGCTTTCGAAACATTACGGGAATTATCATGCGGCCATTTTCGCCAACTTTTACATTGAATTCTTTTGAGTGTTTCATGCGTTTTTTTAATATATTACACTTTTAAAAAAATATACCCTTTTTAATAATATCACCCTAAATTATAAATTGCCAACTATTTATTATATAAGCTCAAGCGCCACCTGCACCAAATCGCCCGCAGTAATTTTCTCCTTCCTTCTTACCTCGGCCTTAATTGGCAAAATATAAGCAGCACTTTTAGCATAAGGAAATATTGAAGTTTGCCATGTCGTCTTGCCAATAGTGGCGCTAACGCGAACCACACCCCAACCTTTTTTGTGAGGTGCGGTGATAATTTTAATTTGCGATGATTCCTCTTGCGGCAGCGTTACAAAAAACCACGCGCCTTGGCCTTGATACAGCCAAATTTCTGCTTTAAACGAATATTTTATTTTCATGCTTACTCACTAAATTTGTTTTACTCGCGCAAACCCTCCTTAAAAACCCACAAACACCTCTCGCGCGCGGCTTTATGTTCTATCATTGGCTGCGGATAATTTTTTGATTCAAACTCTGGCACCCACTTTTTTATATATTCGTGCTGCGCGTCAAATTTTTCTGTTTGGCTGGCGGGGCTAAAAATTCTAAAATATGGCGCAGCGTCGCAACCACTGCCCACGGCCCATTGCCAGCCTCCAACATTGCTTGCCAAGTCGTAGTCTAATAATTTTTCGGCAAAATATTTTTCACCTAAGCGCCAATCAAGCAGCAAATGTTTGGCAAGAAAACTGGCGACAATCATGCGCACCCTGTTATGCATAAAACCCGTTTCGTTCAACTGGCGCATGCCTGCATCAACAATTGGATAGCCAGTTTTTCCATTGCACCATTTTTGAAAATCTTCATTACTTTTGCGCCAGATAATTTTGTCATAAGCAGGCTTGAAAGATTTTTTTGCCGAATGCGGAAAGTGAAAAATTATCATCTGATAAAAATCACGCCAAATCAACTCATTCAGCCATTGCTCGTCATTTTCTAGCGCAATTTTTGCTAATTGACGAATGCTCACCGTGCCAAAACGCAAATGCAAACTTAAATGAGTAGTACCGTTTAGCGCAGGAAAATTGCGGTTTTGCGAATATTGCTTAATAATTTTCAGATTAATTTTTTTGTCAGGAAAATGCGCAAATTTAAAATCTTCAAAACCAATTTCAGCCAGCGTTGGCAAGGAAAAAGCAGTGCATTGCAAAAAATTTTTAAAATATTTTTGCGTTGGATATGGCTTTAAATAAAATTGATTGATGGTCGATTTCCACTTGTTAGCGTAAGGCGTAAAGATGGTGTAAGGTTTTTTATCATCTTTAGTAATTTCATTCTTTTCAAAAATTACATGGTCTTTGGCGCCTTTAAAATCAACATTGCACAGCTTGAGCATTTCATAAATTTCTTGATCACGAGATTGCGCGTAAGGTTCGTAATCACGATTGGCGAAAACCGTTTTCATTTTGTATCGAACCAATAATTTTTGAAAAATTTCTAGCGGTTCGCCGTAAAATACTAGCAGCGAAGAACTTAGAGCCTCTAGCTCTTCTTTTAATTTTGCAATTGTTTGATGAATGAACAAAACTCGTGCGTCTTTTTTGTTCTGCAGTTGGTCAAGAATATTTTTATCGAAAATAAAAATTGGCAAAACGGGCAAGCCGCTTTTTAAAGCATGCCATAAAGCCGCGTTGTCACTAAGGCGCAAGTCGCGGCGAAACCAGAAAATTGTGATGTTGGATTTGGTCATTTTAAGAAATACCTATTCATGTTCAATTTGATCTGTCGCAATTTTAAGTGGCGTCACTTGCCCCACCCTTAAGCCCGCAACGCGCGAAGAATCTCTGGCAGCCGAAAGAATTGTCTTAGCAGGCCGCGGAGCAATATCGTCAATTAATATACCGCCTGTCGCCTCATCAATTTTTATTTTACCTTTAAATAGTTGAATTTCATTGAGACCTTTAACGATAAGATCGGCATTTTTTTCATCAATTGGCCTAACCATAACCAGGCCATATTCTTTTCCACCAAAGCCTTTTTCAATTGAACAAACTGCCAAATTAGCGCTAAATGCTCCATCAAAACAATCTTGAATTTCTCGCAATAATGCATTTTGCTTTTCAGAATTAACAACGGTTCTTGCTTCAATTTCAGCCGCATCGGTAGGCTTGCTAGTGCTTACAAGGGGCTCTAAAGAAATTTTTCTACCCGATAGCTTTAAATTGTCATGTTGAATATTGCCAAAATCTATTTCGTTAATTTGTAAAAATTCAACAAATTTAGGTTTCAATTCTTTTGGAATTGCCTCATTTCGATAAGCTTTTAAAACTTCTTTAAATTTCTGCGCATCTAAAGGATTAAATCCAAGATAAAAAATCGCTTCACCAGCTAATTGATTAGCACCACTTGCAATACTCTCGACTTGAAATCTCTCCAGACTAGAGTAATCAACTGTAAATATTGCGTTACCACTTCTAATTTGCTCTACAAAATTTTCAATTATTTCCGCAGCATGCTTAGAAGAATTTCTGCCTTCCATCATTTCGCTTAACTTAATCGACTTATCCCAAAAATCTATTAATATTTCAAATGTGTAATCTGGCTTGTTATTTTCATCTACTATAGAAAAAATACGATGGCCTTCGGTTAGGCATTTTCCTGTATATCCATCGGTACAATGTCCAAGAATTTTTCCCTCTAATTTTAATTCTTCAGGGCTTGTTCTCTCAACAATTTTCCAACCTTCTTTGCCAGCAATCTGTTGCAAAATTGGAAATTCTTTTTGCTGAAATAAAGTTGGCCAAGTTATTTCATTGTAATCTTTTAATCTTCGAATATCAATTTGCGTAATTGTTTTGTGCCAATGCTCAGAAAAAAGAACAATCTCTTCAACAGATAGCCTTGATAAAAAGAATTTTTTAGCAAAACTGAACAATATGTTATCTAGCTGGTCTGCATTAATTTTCACCTTAACACCAGCAAATTCTTTATTGATTTCTCTCAATAACCTTGCGCCAAATGTACTTCTAACGCAATCTGCAGTGGCTTTGACAATGTCACGATTTCTTGAAAGTAATTCGTGAAATCTTCTATAATTTTCATTATTCTTGTCTTTTACTTTAAATTCATAAGATCCAATCCAAATATTGCTTTCTAGAGATTCGACTAAAATTTTTAACGCCTCCGCCTCACTATTTCCATCAAAATCTTTATCATAAAACGACAGCGAGGTTAATTCTGGATTATTACCTTTAATTTCTTCAATTTTTTTTAAAAAGTTTTCTGAAAACATGGCTTGATACAAAAAGTAATTATTTTTTTAAAGATTAAATCTGAAGATAATTCAAAGCTAGAATTTTTTATATGACTCACCTGCAATACATTATCAAGCTATAGACTTTCTTGCCGACGAAGATTAAATTTCAATTCTTAACAAATTCTTGAACGACAAAATGATTCTCTTCAGCTTCGCTTTTTTTCTCATAATTTTCATCGCCATCGGCCTGCTTTCCACCCTGAAAAGCCGCGGCACCAGCGCCGATTATCTTATTGCCAGCCATTCTGAAAAACCATGGCTCATCGCCTTTTCCACCGTCGCCACCAACAATAGCGGCTACATGTTTATTGGCATGATTGGCTACGCCTACACTAACGGGCTTTCGGCCATTTGGATTATGATTTGCGCCATCTTCGGCGATTTTTGCGCCTCACTTTTTGTCCATAAAAAACTGCGCATTTCCTCAGGAAAATCACACGCCCTCACCTTTGCCGAAGCAGTCAGCAAGTGGAATGGCGTTGAATATCCAATTTTGCGCGTGGTTGGCGCGTTAATTGTGGTAATTTTTTTAAGTGTCTACGCAGCCGCGCAATTACAGGCTGGGGGCAAGGCGTTACATGTTTTATTTGGCTGGAATTTTGCCATTGGGCCAATTATTGGGGCAGTCATCGTGCTTTGCTATTGCTACGCTGGCGGCATTCGCGCATCAATTTGGAGCAACACCGCGCAATCTTTTGTAATGGTTGCCTCAATGATAATTTTGTTTTTTGCCGCCTTGCATAAAATTGGTGGAACCACGCCAATGCTAGAAGGAATGCGCAATGTCGCCCCCGATTATTTAAGCATTTTCCCTCATCAAATGCTTTTTGAAAAATGGTTGGGCCTTGCCTGCTTCATCTTCGGCTGGTTTTTTGGTGGCTTTGGAATTATCGGCCAACCGCACATTATGAGCAGCTTTATGGCCATGCAAAAGCCTGAAAACATTGGTCGCATTCGCTTTTATTATTATGCTTGGTATGTAATTTTTTACGCTTTCACCTTAGCCACTGGCATGGCTGCGCGCCTACTGCTGCCTATGAAAGAAGGCTTTGACCCTGAGCTTGCTTTGCCAATTTTATCGCAACAAATTCTGCCCGAAGCCTTAATTGGCCTAACTTTGGCCGGATTATTTTCTGCAACAATGTCCGCCGCCGATTCACAAATTTTGGGCTGCGCCGCCTCTATTACCAACGATTTATTCCCTAAGAAACGCAGCTCTTTTCTTGCGGCAAAATTAGCCACTGCAGCAATAACTTTAATTGCTTTATTAGTTGCAATTGGCAATAATCAAAGCGTGTTTGCCCTTGCCAACATTGGCTGGTTGGCACTTGCTTGCTCTTTTGCGCCACTAATTACCATTTACGCTTTGGGTGGAAAAATGTCACAAAAAATGGCGCTAAGCTGCATGCTTACTGGCTTTAGCGTAATGATGATTTGGCACAATCTTGGTCTTGGCGACGCAATTTATGAAGCCGCACCGGGCATTATTGCAGGAATGATTCCTTATTTTGTTGGTAAATTTTTTATGAAAAAATAGAATCGAGAAAATTACCAAACTTTATTTTTGAAAATGACAAAACCTTTAATTATCGCTATCGACGGGCCTTCCGCTTCAGGAAAAGGCACGGTGGCAAAAAAAATTGCCGCGCA
>CANGNU010000034.1 GCA_947455365.1 Rickettsiales bacterium
AAAATAAAGCATTTGAAAATTCTTGATGTTATTTGTTTAGCACATTTTGTATTCCAACACTAACATCAAAATTTTTATTAACTACATAGCCAAGGCGAGTATCCCATCTGGTGTAAGCCTTAATGCCAGTGCCATAGTATTTTGTTTGATTTGTTGTATTGGCAGTAGTAGCAGAACCCGCTTTTGGCAAAGAATCTACATAGTAAACCATGTTGTCAAACTCATACTGCGACGAAATATTTAACAATGATCTTATCTTAAATTGCTGACGAGGGGAAGTTCTTTCTGACTGCTCTAGTGGATCACCGTTACGCGCGGTGGCTAATTCGTTTGAGGCTCCATTTAAGTGAAGATTAGCTTTCAAAAAATCATAGCTTGCCTCGAGGCGCCAAAAATCAAGGGCCTGCCACTTGCTGCTAATTTCAAAACCGTAGGTTTCGCCATAGCCATTATTTGTAGCGGTTGGCACGCTGTTAACGCCATCAAATGTTCGCAGCTTTGAATAATCGTTATAATATGTAGCTATATCAATTGTGCTTTTTAGCGTTGGCTTGATGCGATAGCCAAGTTCGTAAGCCACAACATTTTCTGACCTATAAGTGTTACTGCCTTTATTGACCACAGAAGTTGGACTGCTGCGAATTTCAACATTATCCTCTGCCCTGGTTGGTGTTCTAATGGCGCGAGAAACCGCGGCCCACAAAGTTTGATTGCGAGATGGATAGTAAGTCAATCGCGCATTTGGCTGATACTCAAAACCAGTTAAATCATTGACTTCAAATTTTGAGCCAAGAGTTAAATATAATTCATTTGCAATTAAGCCAATTTTGTCTTGAATGAACGCGCTATATATTTCAATATTTCTTGAATTTGGATAATATTGAATTGGATAATAAGGAGCAGTGCTCAGGCTTACCTGTGACTCTTTAATGCTATCTTGAATATTTCTATAGCCCAAGCCCCAAGTTAGCTGATTTTCTGTTGTAAAATTGTAAAAATGCTGAAAATCAAAATCGACGGTTTTTTCATTAATTGCCAAAACTGGAATGTCTAAGCTGTTATAATCAAAATAAGATTGAACAATTAGGCTTGATTTTTTTGAAATTGTTTTATTCCAATTTACCACCAAATTTCCACCATTAGATTTTTTATCATTTTTTTGCGGATTATTTAAAGTAGAAAAATAATTTTGTGATGTACCATCAAAAAAATCGCCGTGAATACTGACCGAACTATCTTTTAAAGACATTATGTCATATTTAAAACCTGCGCGATCGGTGCTAATTCCATCATCATTGTCTTGACCATTTGCAGCCCTTTTAAAAGCGCCTCTAACCGCTCTTTTGGCGTAAAGTCGATAACTATCAGAATCAGAAGTTTTTCCACCAAACCTAGCCTCAGAAATAGAGCGGTCATTGTTGCCATTAGTTTGTGAAAGATAAGTGCCTTGCGTCTCTGAAGCACTTTTTGTAATGATGTTAATAATACCATTCATGGCATTGGCGCCCCAAATGCTGCCTCCAGGGCCTTTAATTACTTCAATTTTGTCGATATCTTCTATGACATAATCTTGGTTGTCCCAGAATGCACCAGAAAATATTGAGGTATATATTGTTCTGCCATCAATTAAAATTAACAACTTATTAGAATATTGGCGATTAAAACCACGCGAGCTAATTGCCCATTTATTGCCATCTATTCTGGCAACTTGCAAGCCCGGAACAAGGCGCAAAGCCTCAGGAATTGAGGTTGCGCCAGAACGCCTAATATCTTCAGAAGATAAAGTATAAATTGCCGATGGGGCATCAAAGGCATTTTCTTTCTTTTTTGATAATGAGAAGAAATCAGAATTAAGAAATCCTGAATTATTGCTACTATCTTTAGCAAAAACTTCATTAGAAATCATGGATGCAAAAGAAAACAGAGTCGTAAATAGCAATATTTCTCTTCTCATTATATAAAATTTATTAAGTTTAACAATTTAGACAGAGCCATTAAATAATTTATTTTTACAAATGAAGTAAAAATTCAGAACCAAGTATTTATCTATAAAGTAAAATTTTATCATGCAAGAGTTTTTACTTTTGATCTTATTGGCACTACAACTGGAAACATTTTTAAATTGTTATAAGACTCTCTTTTAATCCAAGGAAAATCTATAACTATATTCAGTTGGTAGCCAAGAGATTTAAAGACCATTCGGTCATCACGACAGATTGCAGCAACCGCAACTCCTACCATAAAACCACATCCTAATTTTACCGATTCTTGCGTTACTACATCGAATAATTTTTCTGTGATTGCTCGATTGCGATATTTTTTTTCTACTACAAGGGCTGCAATTTCAGCCCAACTATCATCTTCGTAGTAACCAAGTTTTTTTAAAATATTTTTATAAATAAATTCTGTACCCGGCTCTTCATTGGCTGAATTTTCTACCCAAAAAGAAGTTAACAGCCTCACGCCTCCAATTACCTTTCCGTCAATTGTGGCGACGGCTATCTTACCTTTTCTGTCAAAATCATTTTCCGCTCCATTGTAGTTAGACCAGCCATTTTCATTTTTATATGAATCATGCCTTAATTCATAATATTGATTCAGCAATTCACGGTCATTGGTAATAAAACATTTTACCGAGGCATCTTGTGCCGTTGCTATTACTTGCTTAACTGGCATATTAATAATTTTCTCCTCCGCAGCAGATTCTTTTCTACCAAGTCTTGATGCTAATAATTCTGCACATCTTTTTTCTCTTTCGGTAAAACTTGCTACAATATTTTTAAGAAATCCCATCTTTGGGTTTTTTTCTTTTACAGCAAAATTTGGTGTTGTCATATTAAATAAATAAATTGCTTCCTTTTAAATTTGATTTTGAATCGAAAAAAAAATTAATTGGAAATTAAAAGTTTAAACTAATAAGTTTTGTCAGAACTTTTTTAAAAAAATTTACAAAAAAATTAAGCGACTTAAAAGCAACGAAACTTAATATTTTGTAAGGGCCATATGAGACTCCAAACCCAGCCACAACGCAACTCTAATGGAAAAATATCCGTGAAAATAACCAAATTTTCGTTGCAAAACGATACAGGAAATTATCAAGAATGAGATTCAGTAAAATTGCCGCAACCCTTGATAGATATAGCTTCAGAGCGATAAAAACCGCTCGCACCAAGAGTTTTGGGCTTATTGCGGGTTTTTTACTGCTTTCGCCCCTTAAGGCCATTGCTTTTTGCTGCAAAATTATTTTGGCATCAGTCTATTATATTCTGCTGCGCCCAATTTATCGTCGCATAAAATTACTAAAAACCCTCTTCACTCTTTATGCGGCAATTCCAGCTTATCATGCACTGATAAATTATCTTACCAATAAAAAAATTAACGATACTTATAAAGAAAAAATTTTACAGCGCCATCAGCAAGATCATGATTATCACAAAAAATTTTCGCAAATTTTGCAGCGCTATTCTCGCGCTTTGAAGTTTAAAAAAAGGCAAAAGAAGAAAAAGGTGGGGCTTGATGAATCTTTCAGCGCCTTGGTTTATGTTGTGTTAATTTTGGCGCTAATGTGGACATTGATGAACTCTTATGTGGTTTACCGCAACTTTTTTTCTAACGCAAAAAATCGCATTGAAACACAAAGTGGCATTGTTGAATTGGTTTCAACCAACATGATGAACGCGGTTGATAATTATCTAAATTATGTTGGTGATCGAATTTTAGTTTTTAATGCGAAGCATGATATTATTGCGATGAAAAATATTTTGAAGCGCACACCAAATCGCGATATTTTTCAAAAAAACATTTCATCTTGGTTGGCAATTGATTTTGTTAATGTTGCCGGCAAGGTTACTGTATCAACGGCTAAGGGCATTTTAGAAAAGCCGCGCGACCCTGAACCATATTTTCCAATAGCGCCTGCAGTTGCTGACCCTTGGCGCTTTAAAGTGGGGGAAATGCAACATTTTGAAAATGACATTTCTTCTTACAATTATTTACCCGCGACAATGTCAATTGACACTGACGATTTCATTCCAATTGGAACTTTACTGACCAGCATTCCTACCGATCGAATTCAACACAGCATTAACAACAGCTTGAGCGACAAAGATTTATGCTATGTGGTAATTGATAAAAATTACGATCTTATCGCGCAGTCAGATGATTTGGGCGAATATGATAAAAAGTGGTTTCAAGAAAATCACACTATCAATGTTGCGGTGGTTGATTTGGAAGAAAAACGCGGCGGATATTTACAAAAAACTGTAAAAATTAAAGACTGTAATCTTACTTATTATAGGCAGTCGAGCTATAAAATTACTACATTCGCAGGCTTTGACAAAAAAAGTTTATTGCAAAGTTTTAGCTTTCAAGTTTTAACGACAGTGGTGCAATCTTTTGGAATTACCATTTTCTTTTTGGTGGCATTTTATTTATTTCGTCGCGCAAAAATTGGGCCATTTTTGAAAGAATTGCTGCGAGCAAAAAATCTTGCTGAAGATGCCAATGCGGTGAAAAGTCAATTTTTGTCAAACATGAGTCACGAGCTGCGCACGCCGATGAATGGCATTTTGGGAATGAGTCAGGCGCTGCGAGAATCGGGTCAGTTGCAACGCGATGAATTTGACCAAGCAAGTGTAATTTATCGCTCTGCTGATGCGTTATTATTAATTTTGAACGACATTCTTAGCTTCTCAAAAATTGAAGCGCGCAAAGTGAATTTGGAGCATATCGATTTCAATCTTGAAACGCTAATTGATGATGTGGCCGATTTAATGTCGCAAGCCGCTAACAGCAAGGGTTTAGAGGTTATTACTTATATTGAAAAAGATGTGCCAATTTATTTGAATGGAGATCCGGGGCGCATTCGTCAAATTATTACCAACTTAATCAACAACGCCATTAAATTCACTTTTCACGGACAGGTTTTTGTTCATGTAAAATTAAATAAAGTTGAAGGTGAAAATCATTTTATCAATTTCAATATTATCGATAGTGGAATTGGCATTGAGAAAGAAAAAATTGCTAAAATGTTTACGCGCTTCACTCAAGCTGACATGTCAACAACTCGTAAGTATGGTGGCACCGGTCTTGGTCTTTCAATTTGCAAAGAGCTGGTTGAATTAATGCATGGTCGCATTGGCATTGAAAGTGATTTTGGCAAGGGCTCAAATTTCTGGTTTACCATTTCCTTCTTAACGCCAAGCCGCGAGGCGCAAGAGGTTGAGGTGTCTATGCAAAATAAATTAAACTTACTAACTGGCAAAGAAATTGCTTTTGTTGAAAGCAACGAAGTGGCGCGACAAACTTTTGCCAATCGCATTACGCAACTTGGCATGACTTGTGTTAGCACCGCAACGCCTTCTGTAGCAACTGCCGCCGATAAAATGATTGCAAATATTTTGCTCGAGATAAATAAATTTATTAGCCCTGCAGCAATTTTTATTGATCACAATGAGGTGGTTGGAATCAATGGGGTATTGATTGCAGAATATATTAGAACAAAAGAAAATCTAAAAAATATTCCACTTGTTTTAACTATTTCAATCAAAGATAAATTAAATATTCCAGCCGAAAAATTAAAATTATTTCATCAGATAATTTTAAAACCGATGAAAAATTCACGCTTGCTAAATGCGCTATTTAGCGTTCTAAATATTGAACATGATGATGAATCTGCTAACGAAAAAAATTCATTTGAGAATAAAGTTACTTCAACAAAAAATAGCAAAATTAAAGTTTTATTATGTGAAGATAATGAAGTTAACATGAAGGTTGCAACCATGATTCTCAAGCGTTTGAACCTTCAAATTGACTTTGCTGAAAATGGCCAAGAAGCGATAAATAAATTTATCCACATTAAATATGACATAATTTTAATGGATTGCATGATGCCAATTGTTGATGGCTATCAAGCGACAATGGAAATTCGCAAAATTGAAAAAGAAAATCATTTAGAGCCAACAACAATTATTGCATTGACCGCTAATGCAACTTCTGAAGATAAAGAGCGCTGCTTAAAAACTGGCATGAATGATTTTATCAGCAAGCCAATTAAGCGTGAGGTGATTGAGGAAAAAATTAATGCTTGGGTGAAGGCTGGAGAAGATAAGAAGGGTGTAGTATAGTTGCTGTGGAAGGGGGAAGTCATTCCCGCGAAAGATGTCATTTTCGCGAAAGCGGGAATCTAGAAGCTTACGAAAACCTCTCAATCACCTCAATCAATTCTGCATGATCAAAATAAAGTGGAATTGCGCCTTCATTATTTTTGCCATTACTTGCCATCTCTGGCGCAATAGTTTTTGACAGCGCATTATCATAGCCAAAAATTATCGGCTGACAGTTGGCATTATAGGCGCAATCTACATCGGCAATAGTGTCGCCAATAAACCAAATATGGTCCTTTTCTGGGTTAAGTTTAGAGCCATTCAGCGCAAGATCAAGTGGAGCGCGGCTTGGCTTATCATGTGAAGAATCGGTCGAACCAATTATTGAGAAAAATTTATCCGCAATTTTTAAGTTCTTCGCTTCTTTGCGTAAGGTTGCGCCAATTTTATTGCTAACAATTATTTGCAGAATATTTTTTTCTTGCAACTTATTGAGCAATGCCAAAGCAGATGGCAGTAAGGTTAATTCTTCCATATGAATTGCGCGATATGAACTTTTATAAACCTCACCTGCCGCTTGCCAATTGTCGCCAAATAGCTCTGGGAAAGACTCGCGCATTGATTTATGAATGTTATCTTTTACTTTTTGCAAGCTCCATTCTTCACGATTAGCAAAACGCATAGTGTTGTTGATAGCGCGGTGGATAAGGGGCCAAGTGTCAACAAGAGTATTGTCCCAGTCGAAGATTACAGCTTTTGGTTGGCGCAAATTTTTTATCGCAGCGCGATTTTTTTCGAGATTCATTTTGTAACAAAATTTATTTTTTATACTCACTTATGTCATTCCCGCAAAAGCGGGAATCTAGTTTTTATTTATTTCAGTTATTAGGAAAATTCGAATAACTAATTTTTATTGACCAATTTTATAAAATTCTCAATGCCGAAGAGGGCAATGAATGAGCCCATTCGTGGGCCTTGGTCTTGGCCTAACAGAATTTGGTATAAAGCCAAAAACCAATCACGCATATTTTTTTCATAGCCATGATTTTTTCCCACCGCAAAAACTAAATTTTGCAACGCAGCTCCATCATGCGCTTGCTCTGCAGGAAATTTTTGCAACTCTTGCATAAGCTCTTGCAAGGCCGCCTGCTCTGCTTCGGTGGCAGCGCGATATTTTTTATGCTGCTTGATAAAATCATTATAATAATTAATTGCACTATGCACCATTTTTGCAAGTAGCGGCGAATTTTGCGCGGTTAATCCTGCTTGATATTTTGAAATGAAACCCCAAAGAACCGTGTCGTTATCTGGGTTGCAGGCACTTGCTAAATTTAACAAAAGTGAGTAACTCAAGTTAAAATTAATTGCCGGAACTTTTCCTTCATGAATGTGAAAGGCAGCATTTTCTAGGCGTTTCGCCTCATCTTCTTTTTCATAATTCGCCGCAAATGTTAAATATTCATCCATCGCTTTTGGAATTACATCAAAATATAAACGCTTGGCGGTCTTTGGTTTTTGATACATGTAAAGTGCCATCGATTCAGACGGGGCGTACTTCAACCAATCTTCAACTGAAATGCCATTTCCCTTTGATTTAGAAATTTTTTCGCCAGTGTCCGACAAAAACATTTCGTAAGTGAAATTGACTGGAGGCACGCCGCCCAAGATTTCGCAGATGCGGCGATAAATTTTTTCGTTAGGGCCGTGGTCTTTTCCGTAGATTTCGTAATCGACGCCAAGCGAGCTCCAGCGGGCGCCAAAGTCAACTTTCCATTGTAATTTGCAATTGCCGCCAGTGACAGGCACTTCTTTTTCAATGCCGTTGCGATCCTTGTAAATCACGGTTCCGCGCGCTTTATTAACTCCCGTTACACCTTTGTCAATTACAATGCCAGATTCTTTATCGATTGGCATGAAGGGGCTGTAGGTTTCTTGGCGTTCTTCGCCCAAATTGGCCAGCATCAATTCCATAATTTCGTCGTATTTTTCAAGCACGCGCAACATTGTGCTGTCAAAGGCTCCGGACTGATATTTTTCGGTGGCACTGATAAATTCATAGTGAAAACCAAAGCCATCAAGAAAGCTTTGTAGGCGGGCGTTCATGTGATGGCCGTAGGATTGGTGCGTGCCGAAAGGGTCGGGCACGCTGGTCAATGGCTTGCCTAAATTTGCGCGCACCATTTCTTGTTGCGGCACATTTTCTGGAACTTTTCTAAGGCCGTCAATGTCGTCGGAGACGCAAAACATTTTGGTGGGAATATTTGGCGCGAGGCATTGGAAGGCATGGCGTACAAAGCTGGTGCGCACTACTTCGCCAAAGGTGCCAATATGTGGCAAGCCAGATGGGCCATAGCCTGTTTCGAATAAAACATAACCTTTTTCAGGGGTTTTGCCGCCAATTTTTTCGTAGATTCTTCTGGCTTCTTCGAAGGGCCAAGATTTTGATTCTTGGTAAAATTTATTTTCGATGGTCATGGTTTTGTTAAAGTTTTTTTAATTAAAAAAGAAGATTATTGACTTTCGCTAAAAAATCCTTATATTTCTTCCAAATGGTCTGGGGAACTCGGACGGCGTCTAGCCCCTGTGAATGCGGGGGCTTTTCGCTTTTTATGACTTTTTAGTCAATAACCAAAAAACCCACACTCTCCTCGTTAAAATCCAACTTTTCT
>CANGNU010000035.1 GCA_947455365.1 Rickettsiales bacterium
ATACCTACTTTACTGTGAGAAAATTTTTAAAATATTGGCAACCAACAAAAGCAATTTTTGTTGAATCAGAAATTTGGCCAAATTTTATCGAAGAGGCGCGCAAGCTAGAAATAGCAAGGGTTTTGGTTAATGCGCGCATTTCAAAAAAATCATTTTCACGCTGGAAATTTGCACAAAAATTTGGTGTAAATATTTTTAATTCTTTCTCATTAATTTTTGCACAAAGCGAAGAAGATAAAAATCGTTTGCAGCAATTAACCAAGCAAGAAGTGCGCTATATTGGCAATTTAAAGGCGCAGGCGAGCAGTTTGCAATTTGATAAAGAGGAATTACAAAATTTAAAAAATCAAATTGGGCAGCGCAAATTTTGGCTTGCAGCTAGCACCCATAATGGCGAAGAAGAAATTATTTTTGCGGTGCATAAAAAATTGCAGCAAAAATTTTCTGATATTTTAACAATTATCGTGCCAAGGCATCCGCAGCGCGCCTTAGAAATTAAAGCTTTGGCGCCAAGTTTAAATTTTGCTCAAAGAAGTTTGCAAGAAAAAATTTTACCACGAACAGAAATTTATTTGGCCGATACTTTGGGTGAATTAGGGTTATTTTATGCATTGGCAAAATTTACTTTTTTGGGTGGTTCGCTAGTTGAAGTTGGTGGGCATAACCCTTTCGAGCCAGCACAGCTAAGGTGTGCCATTATTAGCGGCAATCAAGTTGCAAATAATCAAAAAGCTTTTGATGAGTTAATTTTTAAGCAGGCCTGTGTTAGTGTAAAAAATTCTGAAGAATTATTTATTGCTGTTGAAAAATTCTTAGAAGATGGTTCTGTGACAGAGAAGCAGGCGGATAGGGCGTTTATAGCTGTTTCTGCAGAAAAAAATATTGCACAAAATATTGTTAAAGAAATTTATAAATAAAATTATCTTTGACAAATGCTTGAATTGTTTTTATTGCTAAACTCAATGCCAGAGCAGTCTAACAGCGAATAAAATAAATTATCATGCGATAATTTTTCTGCAATTTTTTCTTGTGCATTGTAAAATTTTTGTCGGTAAAACTTATTTTTCATCAAATTATCAGACATCCACAAAAACATCGGAACTTGATGCGCAGGGCTGTTAACATCGTTGGGGCCGTGGTAATAAATTCCATCTTCACCCAAAAATTGTCCATGATCAGAAATATAAATTAGCAGAGCATTTTTATTTTTTAGTGAATCAACTACTGAATTTATAAAAAAATCGGTATAAGCAATGCTGTTATCATAGGAATTTATAATCTGTTGGCGCTTACAGTTATCAAGGTTTTTGTCGTTGCAAGTGGGGCTAAAAATTTTAAAACTTTTAGGATAACGATCGTCATATAAAAAATGGCTACCTTGTGTGTGCAAAATTATAAAACTATCGCGAGGCCTTGTTAATTCTAGCTTTAAGTCATCAAGCAAATATTCATCATAAATGTCATTGCCGCCAATTTTACGGGCAATTTTTTCGGCAAAATAAAAATTTTCAGCCTGCAATGCAAGCAGCATTAGCGCATTATCGTCGCCAAAAGCTTTTTGTGTTGAGAACCATGAAGTAGAAAAGTTTAATTGCTGAAAAACTTTAATTATTGATTCTTCTTTTGCAGGAAGTGAAAAGTCTGTGGAGTCTTGCCGTGACAGCATGCATGGCACTGCAAATGCGGTGGCATTTCCACAAGGTGCAACAGTTTTAAAGCTCAAAAGATTTTTAATTTTAGCAACTCTTGGGGAGGTTTCTCGCGCATAACCATTGATTGAAAAATTTTGCGCTCGCGCCGATTCGCCAATAATTAAAACCACTTTTAAATCACCAATTTTTTGCGCAGAATTTTTTGTTTTTAATGATGAGTTAATCGAAACAAGGTGCGATCTTTCTTCTTTAGATGGATAATCGGCATAATAGTCAACAACAGACCGAATAAGGCCTGCAGGTTGATAAGAAAAAATTATTCCCCTTCTAACTTGATGATGCAGCGAGGCAAGTATTATAAAGAAAAATAGAAAAAATCCGCCAAGAAAAAAATTGGTTTTGCGAGAAATATCTTTGGTGAATTGAATTTTTTGCAGTGCCAGAACTGGCAGAAAAAAGTAAAATAGCGAATATAAAAAGACATTTTTTATAATAAAAACATCGGAAATGTCGTTGGCATTATCTAGTAAATTTGCAACAACAACTTGATCAATAATAACATGAAACTCGTTGAAAGAGTAAGATGCAAAGCCACAGATAAAACTAATTGCTAACAATAATATTATAAAAATTGTGCGGCGAAAACTAGCAAAATAAAGTAATGAGAAAATTAGAAAATAATTGAAGGAAATTTCATAAAAATAAGTGATGAATTTTTCTAATTTAAAGCCGCTGGCACTGAGGGTAGAAAATTTTTCAACGCAGAAAAAAAAGTTACAACCAAAAACAATAAATGCTGCAAATCCAAGGCAGACAATGGTTTGTGACAGTTTTATTTTTTTAGAAAAAAATTTCCACATGAAGTATTGGCTTAATTTTATTTTGGTTTTGCGAGGGTGAATGTAAGGCAAGCGATAAGCCGGATTTTGTCGTGTATGGCCATTCATCTAGTGTTAACATTGCTGTTAACCTCAAGCAACCTACCCGGGCAGCAACTCAAGAACAAGTTTGTATATATTGTGTATATACGGCGCCACCCCTATTTGGTTTTGCTCCTAGCAGGGTTTTTCAAGATGCGCGTTACCACGCAAAATAGTGAGCTCTTACCTCGCTTTTTCACCCTTACCAGCCTTCGCCAAGGCTATGGCTGGCAGGCCTACTTTTCTAAGAAATGCGGGCCTGCCAGCCGTAGCTTAAGCGAAGGCTGGCGGTATATTTTCTGTGACACTTTCCCTTGCCAAGCCTTATATATTCAGGCTTGGCAGCCAGCTCTTAACTGGTGCTATATTTCTTGTGGAGTCCGGACTTTCCTCTTATTTTCATCGCCAACCGTAAGGCCAGCGAAAAACAAGCGACCATATACTTGCCTTACAAGATTGTGATTGTAGAATGCAAGCCTCCTTAATTCAATGTTAATTTTATGTCATTCTTTGGAAAGAAAGATTCTGAGGTTACCGAAAAGCCAAAGCAAAATGCTGGCCAGCAGTCAGTTCCCGATGCTTTGAAGGGTAGTGAGCAAATGAAAAATGATGTCGAAAAAGTTATGAAAGATTTAATGAATGCAAAGGCGAAGCCGCAAGAGAAGCAGGCTCAAGCCGTGCAAGAAAAATTGCCTGATCCGAAAAATCAGGAAAATGATAAGGGAAATTCAAGATAAAATCGCATGAAAAAAACAGTACTTTCGGGCATTCAGCCCTCTGGAAATCTACATTTAGGCAATTATTTAGGTGCGGTGCGCAACTGGATTGGCTTGCAAGATTCGCATAATTGTCTTTTTGGCATTATGAATTTGCATGCAATTACGGTGCCACAAAGTCCTGCTGCTCTAAGGCAGAATGTGTTTGATGCGGCGGCGGTTTATTTGGCTTGCGGTCTTGATCCAAAAAAATCTTCGATATTTGTGCAAGGTGAGGTGAGTGAGCATGTAGAGCTGGCGTGGGTTTTGGGGTGCTTGACTCCGCTTGGTTGGTTAAATCGCATGACGCAATTTAAGGAAAAATCTGCCGATAATGAAGCTCTTGGGCTCTACTCCTACCCCGTTCTAATGGCTGCTGATATTTTACTTTACCACGCCCATCTAGTGCCAGTTGGCGAAGATCAGAAGCAGCATCTCGAGCTTACGCGCGACTTGGCTGGCGCATTTAATCGTCGCTATGGTAAGGAATACTTCAAACTGCCTGAGCCTATGATTTTACAAGGTGTAAAGCGTATCATGTCTCTGCAAGATGGCACTAAAAAAATGAGCAAATCAGAAGAATCCGACCTCTCGCGCATCAACCTTGAAGATGCGCCAGACTTAATTAAAAAGAAGATAATGAAGGCTAAAACCGACTCGCACGCAGCCATTGAATATGACGAAAATCGCCCCGAAATTTACAACTTACTAAACATCTTCGCCACCTTCAGCGGCAAGCCAGCAGAGGCCATCGCGCAAGAGTATAAAACCGCAGGCAACAGCAAGTTTAAAACCGACCTTGCCGAAATTATAGTTGAAAATTTACGCCCAATCCAAGATAATCTTGCCCGCTTCAAGCAAGACAAGGCCTTTATTGCCAACATTTTGCAACAAGGAAAAGAAAACGCACAAGCAATTGCCGCCAAAACAAAACGCGAAGTGTTTGAATTGGTCGGCCTAAATTAATTCAATTGGCCGTAGCACGGCCTAGTAAAAAGTAAAAAATCCTAAGAAAGGAAATTTTTGCATGAGGAATTTTGTCAGCCTGTGTCAAAATAGGTCAGCGCGTCTCCCGCAGGGAGAATTAGCGTGACCTAGTTTTGATTCAGGCTGACAAAATTCCTCATGCAAAAATTTCCGAGGACGAGAATAAAAGTTTAAAAAATGCTTACAAATTCTGACAAAATAAAAATTCCTACCGGTGCCGATTTGCTCAATGAAATAGAGCGTTTGAAGCGCGAACACAACGCAGTAATTCTTGCCCATTTCTACCAAGATTCTGAAATTCAAGACATTGCCGATTTTGTCGGCGACTCGTTAGATTTGTCGCGCAAAGCCGCCACCACCAACGCCGACACCATCATGTTTTGCGGCGTAAAATTTATGGCCGAAGTTGCAAAAATTTTGTCGCCAAATAAGCGTGTTTTAGTCCCCGATTTTAAAGCCGGTTGCAGTTTAGAAGAATCGTGCCCACCCGCGCAGTTTGCGGCTTTCAAGAAGCAACACCCCGATGCAATTGTTGTTACTTACATTAATTGCTCTGCTGAAATCAAAGCACTTTCTGACATTATCGTTACTTCAACTAACGCAAAAAAAATTATCGATCAAATTCCAAAATCACAAAAAATTATTTTCGCGCCCGATCAACATCTTGGTCGTTACCTCAATAAAATCACAGGTCGCGACATGATTCTTTGGCATGGCAGTTGTATTGTTCATGAACAATTTAGCGAAAAAGAATTGGTGAAGTTGATGGCGAATCACCCACAAGCTAAGGTGATTGCGCACCCTGAATGTCCCGAAAATTTGCTGGCGCATGCGCATCATATTGGTTCGACATCGTCGTTAATTAATTTTGCAACAAAGTCGGAAGGTGGCGAGTTTATTGTCTTGACCGAGCCTCACATTATTCACCAAATGCAGCAAAAAAACCCTAGCGCGCAATTTTATGATTGTCCGTTTGTTGATAAAGCGGGCTGCACTCTTTGTAACACTTGCCCTTACATGCAGTTGAATAGTTTGGAAAAAATTTATTTAGTGCTGAAAAATGTGGGTAATAAATCTGCTTCTTCAAAGCAAATTGGGGGAGAATTGTTTTTAGATGAAGCCTTGAGAATTAAGGCCGCAAAGCCTCTTCGTAAAATGTTGGAAATGTCTTAGGAGGAATATTTTTTTAGATCATTTTGCTAAAAATTCTTCACGCAAAATGCTAAACATATAAACATCAACTAATTTGCCGCGATGCAAACGATGTTGCCGCAAGCGC
Organism: Rickettsiales bacterium; assembly: GCA_947455365.1. GTDB lineage: Bacteria > Pseudomonadota > Alphaproteobacteria > Rickettsiales > UBA1997 > CAMCFD01. The sequence continues at coordinate 5,594 of CANGNU010000035.1, forward strand.
CCTTCATACTGTAAGCCGCATTTCTCAAGCAAGCGCACCGATCCCTCATTATAAATTGAAGTTACTGCCTCAATGCGATTAATGCTCATCGTGGCGAAGCCATATTGCAGAACGGCTTGCACCGCTTTAGTCATAATTCCTTTGCGCCAAAATTCTTGCGCCATGTCATAACTTAGCTCAATGCGATTATTGTAAGTATTGTGCGAAGTTAGGCCAATAGTGCCAATCATGCGGTCATCATGCTTGGTGGCGATGGCAAAATAAACGCCGTCATTGCGATAAAAAACATTTTTCCAATAATAAAATTCGTGGCGCGCATCTTCTAAGTTGGTGGGAATTTCGGCTAAGATAAATTCGTTAACTGCAGGGTCAGAATAGTAGCGAAAAAAATCGACCGCGTCTTTGTCTTGCTGCTCGCGCAAGATGTAATTGTCGCCAAGATCGATTGCTGCGGGAAATTGTTTTTGTTGATATGGATAGCTGTTCATTTTGGTAAAATTATTATAGTCCGACTAAATTTTTTGCAAAATTTTCTGCATCAAATTCTTGCAAATCTTCAATTTTTTCACCAACGCCAATTGCGTAAATTGGAGTTTTAAATTGTTCAGCAAGCGCAACAACAATTCCACCTTTGGCAGAGCCGTCAAGCTTAGTAATTACAAGGCCAGTGACACCAATAATTTGGTTAAAAATTTCAAGCTGATTCTTAGCATTTTGCCCAATTGTCGCATCAAGAATTAGCAAATTTTCATGTGGCGCCGAAGCGTCAATTTTTTTTAACACAGTGTTAATTTTTTTCAATTCTTCCATTAAATTTTGCTTATTTTGTAAGCGTCCTGCGGTATCAATTAGTAAAATATCAAACTTTTCTGTGCGCGCGTAATCAAAGGCGCGAAAGGCTACTGCGGCAGGGTCTTCGCCATCTTTTAAGGCAGAGATAATTTCGCAATTTGTGCGCTGTGCCCAAATGTGTAATTGTTCAGAAGCCGCAGCACGAAAGGTGTCGCAGGCCGCGATAAGAATTTTTTTATTTTGTTTGGCAAGGTTAAAAGCAATTTTTCCAATAGTAGTAGTTTTGCCAACGCCGTTAATTCCGTTAAAAATTATTACACGCGGTTTGTGTGAATCATCAAGAGCCAAGCGCTTTTGACAAGGTTGTAAAATTTTTTCAATTTCGCTTGCAAGAATTTTTTTAACCTCATCTTCGCTAATATTTTTTTCAAATTTTTGCTGACGAATTTTTGCAATAATTTTTGTACTAACTGCGCTGCCTAAATCGCTGGTGATAAGAATTTCTTCTAGTTCATCAAGAATTTCTGCTGCAATTTTTTTATGCGTAAAAATTTGCGTAAGCGACTGCGAAAGCTTAGCAGAGCTATCGCGCAGCTGATTGGTAATTTTATTTTTTGAGAAGAAATTAAAAAAAGACATTATAAAAAATTAAATTTATCCAAGATTATTTTGTTGAAAATTAAGCAAATAAAATTGAATTAATTCTTAATTAGTGCGCCCTGAGCCGAGTTATGCGCCATCGCAAGCTATGCTTGCTGAAATTAGATGGCGCATCTGCCCGAGGAGCAGGGCGCACTAATTAAGAATTAATTCAATTTTATTTGCTTAATTTTCAACAAAATAATCTTCCAATTTTACCATTTTTTCACAAGCGCGAACCAGTGCCCGTGCCTTGTTATGACATTCTTGATATTCCATTTTTGGATTAGAATCAAACACCACACCAGCACCTGCCTGCAAATAAATCTTGCCATCTTTAATTAGCGCCGACCTTAGAGTGATGCAGGTTTCCATGTCGCCATTGGCAGCAAAATATCCGACACAACCCGCGTAAAAACTGCGTTTAACTTTTTCAATTTCTTCAATAATTTCCATCGCACGAATTTTTGGCGCACCACTTACCGTGCCAGCAGGGAAGCCGCTTTGCAAGGCATCAAGCGCGTCCAATCCATCGCGCAATTTTCCTTCGACGGTTGAAGAAATATGCATGACATGCGAATAATATTCGATAATCATTTTTTCGGTAACCTTTACCGATCCTTCTGCAGCAACGCGTCCGACATCATGCCTTCCTAAATCAATCAACATTAAATGCTCGGCAATTTCTTTTTCATCGCCCAATAATTCGGCGGCAATTTTTTTATCATCCTCTAAATTAACGCCGCGCTTCCTAGTGCCAGCTAGCGGGCGAATGGTTACTTTGTTATTTTTGCAAGCGACCATAATTTCGGGGCTTGAGCCAGTGAGGACAAAATTATCGAATTTGAGGAAAAACAAAAACGGCGAGGGATTTACAGCGCGTAAAGAGCGATAGAATGAAAATTCTGCCGCATTAAAATTGCTGACGAAGCGTTGTGAAGGTAAAACTTGAAAAATATCGCCAGCGGTAATGTAAGTTTTGGCCTTTTCAACTGCGGCGCAAAATTCATTTTCATCATAATTGCTGCTAAAATTGAAAGGGGCCAAAACCTTGCTAGCAGAGTCTTCGTAAGGTGATTGCAAAATTTTTTCAATCTGTAAAATTTTTGCAGAAACTTCTTCGAATGATTTTTTTTGTCCTTTAAAAACTGGCGCGCAAATTAAAGCGCAATCAAAAAAATTATCGAAGATAACCAGAATTTGTGGACGAATAAAAATGCTATCAGCAATGCCAGTTTCATCAGGCAGATTGCGGTCGGGCAGGTTTTCCATTAAACGGCCCATGTCATAACCAAGATAACCAAAAATGCCCGCGCCAATTGGGGGAAGTGGCTTGCTGCCGTCATTTTTATCGTAAACAAGCTTCTCAAAATTTTTAATTTGCGATTCTTTAATTAGATGGCGCAAGTTGGCAAGCGGCTCGCCAGCTTCTTTATTGCCATTGATAAAAGATTCTTTGCCAATGCATTTCCAAACAAGGTCGGGATCAAGCCCTACCACAGAAAATCTGCCTTTATTATTGCCGCCATTTTTATTATTTTCTGCCGATTCTAGTAAAAAATGGTAATCATTAAATTGTTTGAATAACTTAAGTGCG
>CANGNU010000036.1 GCA_947455365.1 Rickettsiales bacterium
ACGCGGTGAACCTAGAGGCAAGCTAGATTCTGGCGTCGGCGACTGCATCGACTGCAAACAATGCATCGTGGTCTGCCCTACAGGCATCGACATTCGCAACGGATTACAAATGGAATGCATTGCCTGCGGCCTTTGCGTTGACGCTTGCGACAGCATCATGGATAAAATTGGTAAGCCACGCGGCCTTATCCGCTATGACACCGAGGCCCATCTGCAAAACCCCACCGCCAAAAATAAATTTCGCATTTTTAGGCCGCGCTCGTTTTATTACGCGACAATTTTGCTTACGGTTAGCTTCGTCATGCTCTATAATTTATTGCATAAATCAACCAGCGAAATTAGCGCCATTGCTGATCGCAACCCACTTTTCGTGATGATGTCTGACGGCTCGGTGCGCAATGGTTACAGCATAAAAATTTCCAACAAAACCCACGCCGATAAAATTTTCGCACTCAAATTAATTGCGCCGCAAGAAGCCGAGATGAAGCTGGAATCTTATGCGGGAGTAAGCTTCGACAACCTTCCTGTCACCGCAGAAAATGTCGCAAGTTTCAAAATTTTTATCACTTTGCCGCAAGAATTTTTAGAAAAACAAGGTGAAGATGATGCCATGATTAGCCTTATAGCTATTGATTTAGCGACAGGTGAGGAAAAAAAATTGCAGATGGTTTTTGTGGGGAAGTAATACCATTTCCCACTTACAACCAAAAATCAGATCCCCGCTTGCGCGAGGATGACAAGCTTTTTATGTATTGCGCGAGGATGACAAGCTTTGTATGTATAGTTATCAACGGGAAATGGTATAAAATTTTCACCAATAAAATGAATACCAATCTTGACTATTCTACTAAAGTTAGTAAACTTACTAACAATAGTAAACCTAAAATATAAATTACATGACAGTCAATGTTTCCGCCCATATCGACGATGATTTAGCCCATAAATTAACAATGGTTGCTGAATTTGAAGGCAGATCAAAAACCTATTATCTTAAAAAAGGTCTAACCGAAATTCTTGATCAAAAATTTCAAGACATGCAAGATATGTTAAGCGCGCAAAAAACTTTAAAAAAAGCTAAAGCTAGCGGCAATTTTGTTTCTTTTGATAAGGTTTTTAAAAATGTTGACTAATGGCGTGGAAAATTATCTTCACCGGCAAAGCGCAGAAGCAAATTAACCATTTAGACAAGACTATTCAGTCGAGAATTAAAAAAGCTATTTTGACGAAGCTAATAATAAATCCACTAGCCCATCTTGAGCCGCTGGTTGGCGAATTTGGCGGATATTATAAATTTAGAATTGGCGATTATCGCTTAATTTGCACCAAAGAAGAAAAAGAGTTGGTGGTTATTGTTGTTGAAATTGGGCATCGCAGTGCGGTTTATAAAACTTAAGGGGAAAAATTAGCCTACTACCAATAGCGATTTGGTTGCGCCGCTAAATATTTCGCGCCAATTGAAGTCTATTACTACAAAAAATTAATCGATCATAAATTACAAATAATCCATCATGACCACCGCAATAATAATCACCCTCTTCTCTGGCTTCTTCCACGCTCTGTGGAATGTTTGTACCAAAAAAAGTCTCAACAAAATTGCCTTTCTCTTTAGCGTGCAAATGCTTTCATTCATTGCCTTCGCGCCAATATTCATACCAAAATTATTGCAAATAAACTTTATCTCTCTTGCAGGATTTTTATTCATTTTATCAATGCTCAGCCACGGAATTTATTTTATTTTTTTGGCGCGATTATACACAATTGGCGATTTATCGCAAGTCTATCCAATCATACGCGGCAGCAGTTTGCTCATCATTCCACTTTTTGGAGTTTTATTTTTGCGAGAAGATTTATCCCTAATCGGCTGGCTTGGAATTGCTCTAATTATTAGCGGAATACTTTGCATCAGCGAAATAAGATTATCGCGCTTGAACCATAAAATTTTACTACTGTCTCTAGGCGTTGGCCTAACCATCGCCGCTTATATTGTCGTCGATAAATTGGCTGCAAAATATATTGATGCCGTCAGTCTTAATCAAATTGGCACTTTAGGAAATATCATTGCGCTGCTGCCATTCATTTTGAAAAATCGCGGTGAAAATTTAAAACGCGAATGGCAATTTAACCACAAAGCAATTGTCATTGGGGCAGTGCTGGCGCCACTTTCTTACATATTATTTCTCTACGCAATTAGCGCTGCACCAATTGCAGTTTTAGTGCCAATTCGAGAATTTGGCACGGTTTTTGGCGCATTGATTGGGGTGTTATTTTTAAAGGAAGTGAATGGCAAGAATCGTGTTTTATCTTCAATAATTATAACCTGCGGAATGCTGCTGCTGGCTTGGTTTCATTAAATTTTCATCACCTTGCTGTAAGAAATTTTACCCTCCCAAACCAACCATCTCCTCAACACTCGGCAAAATTTTTTTCATTTTTTTGTCAGTAATTTTATCAGAAATTTTATACTCTGAAACACCAATCGGCTTCATCATATAACGCACTGAATGTTTGCTAATTTCCTTATTATTTTTAGCGCAAAGAATAATTCCTATCGAAAAATTATCGCCCACTTTTTTCAGTTCCTCATCAACCACCGAAAGATAAAAACCCAGCTTTCCCGCATATTCTGGCCTAAATTCACCAGTTTTTAATTCAATCACTACAAAACAGCGCAATTCTAAATTATAAAATAACAGGTCGATAAAAAAATCTTGCCCACCAACTTGCAAATTATATTGCTTGCCAACAAAGGCAAAGCCTTTGCCCAGCTCTAGCAACAGCTTGACGATATTTTCAGTCAGACAATCTTCAAGTTCTTTTTCTTTAAAATTATTACCGCGCAAAAATTCAAAATTATATTCGTCTTTTAAAATGTTGGCAACCAGCTCTGAATCTGGACTGGGAAGCGTTAAGTGAAAATTATGAGTTTTGCTTGAAGCAACTTGTCTTTTGTACAAATTACTTTTTATTTGATGCATGAGAATGTTGCGCGACCAGCCATTGGCAATGGTTTGCGAGGCATACCAAATCTGCTGCTCATTAGAAGAAACTTGATTCATCAATACCACATTATGACCCCAAGGAATATTAAAAAAATCAGGAAATTGTCCAACAACTTGCTGGACAATTTCTATATCGCGCAATTTCCCAACAGCTTGTTGGGAAATTGAAGAATAATCAATGTTTAGCTTAGAGATGATTGAATCTGCAAACCTTCTCATATAGTCTAAATTAGTCGTAGAAAACCCCGTCATTTCAGGAAATGCTATCTTTAAATCTTGCGAAATTCTCTCAATAATTTTCGCACCCCATTTTTCTTGTTTTTGCTTTTCTAAAATTGAATTGCCAATTTTAAAATACAACAAAACCAACTCACGATTAACCGCAAGATGCGCCTTAACCCGCGCAGTTTTAATTTGATTTTTTAGATTAGAGATGAATTGAGATTATGATTTACCTAGTGGCGTGGGTTTTGTGGTCATAATTTTGGTGTGTTTATTTGAATTAATTGCTAATGCAATAACTCTTGGCAGAGAAATTATAATTTGCTGCAAATTGAAGCAAGAAAAAATATCGAGCGCGAATTGCTGGAGTTTTATTTCTTCTTACCTAAAAATTTAGTAACTTTTATCAAAGCGCAAAATCATGCCTGAATCAATTTTAGAACAAGACCGCCAAGCCTTTATTTATCAAGCTTCACAAGAATTATTTGCAAAATTTAAAATCAAGCCCGAAAAAGCAAAATCAAGCAAAAATTTTCTCACTACAAAAATAAAAAATTCCATCACCGAAGAAAAATTTAACGACGCAATTAATTCTAATAACCCACAAAAACTTCAAGAAATTTTTGCAGAAATTTCGCAGCAAGAACTTCTAACAATTGCGTTTTTAAATAAGCTGCAATTCCCCGTCAATACTGGTTTGGCGATTAGTGGCGAGGATAATGAAATTGCTACCAAAAACCTAAAACAATTAGTTGGTGCAAATGAAAATTCTAATCAAAAATATGAAGGAATTTGCGTTGTAAAAACCACTTCAGATGAACGAAATATTGGCAGCGAACCACAATCCACGCCGTTTGCCATGCATTCAATTGGCAAAGTTTTTACTGGAGTTTTAATTGCCGAAATGGTTGCCAATAAAACAATTTCACCAGATGACTTAGAAAAAGTTGGCGTAGAATTAGATGAAGAGGTAATGAAGGCCCTGCCCGCTTCAGTGCAGGCGCAGTTGCAAAAAGTTTCGCTACACCAACTGATGACGCACCAAGCAGCTTTGGGTGATTATTTATCAAACTACATGGATAAGATAGAGCAAGCAGTGAAGCAGGGCGCGCCAATTTCTCAACTAGAAAATCCGCAAGATTTTTTGCAACATGCCAGCGATGAAATTAAAGAAAATAAATATAGCAACCTTGGAATGTTGCTGGCTGGGCTTGCGGCGCAGCATCTCTATAATCAAAAATATCACACAGAAAAATCTTACAATGAAATTTTGCAGGAATTGGTTATTGAGCCAGCCCACTTAGAAAGTTTTTCAATAACTCCACCAAAAAATGCGCTGTTTAATGATGAAAGCGCGGCGCAGAAATATATCTGCGGAAGCCCAGCTGGCGGCTATTGGGCTAGTGCAAAAGATATGCAAAAATTTGGCGAACATTTATGCAATAGAATGGAAGATGAGAAATTTCACGCGGCAGTTTTGCAATATGGACAAGAATTTTACAAAGAGGAAACTCAAACAATTCAACATGCGGGAGACATTGGCTATGAAGGCTCGGCGTGGTTTTCAGTGCATTTGCCTTCGCGCACTTCTTTGGTAATGGCGAGTAATGATGTTTATTCGAGAGTGGCGGGGGAGCAAGCAAATAGGGTGATTGCGGCAGAACAGCGCCATAAAAATCCTGTTACAAAAGAAGAACTCGACACCTTCTTCTCGCTCTCGGAAGGCGGCATTAACACCGTTGGCCTTGTTGAATATTCTTGCAAATTGGGCGAAGAAGCGCAAATAAAAACCAGCGGTTCACGCAATTTTTATGACCCGTCGCAACCAATGACGGCGCAAACCATTGTTGGCATTGGCAGCATTACAAAACAATTTACCGCCGCAACTTTAATTAAACTTTGGGACGATGAATTAACGGCGCAAAAGCTTGCTGGTAGTGTGTCTAAGTTTTTCACAAACGGCCTTGACACCAAGCTAGAGAATTTTTTACCAAGCCTGCGCAATCAATATCCACAATGCTCAACGCTATTTGATAAAATTGAACAAGATGAAAATTACCACAAAATAACCCTACGCGATTTACTCAATCACACTCACGGTCTTGGCGCTAGAAATAGCGAAAAAGCTAAAGAATTAGTAAGACAAGCAAATGGTGCGCCGCTAGATTTATCAAGCATTGCCAACATTACCGAAAAGCGCGAAGGAGAAGAATATGGCAAGCATTGTTACGGAAATTTTGGCTATGATTTAGCTGCAATGATTATCGAAACCGTCGCAATAGAAAAAGGCATCGCCAACTCTTTTGATGACGCAGTTACTAAATTAGTTTTACAACCAAACCAACTCAACGCAACCCACACCCAGCAAGACCACGCGGGCTTGTACGCAAATGAAGACAGCAATATTGCTACTGGCTTTGCTGTTGACAATCAAAACCCGCAGCAAGAATTTAAAATGAACGGCACCAGCAACACCCGCGCTGCTGGCGGCTTTAAATCAAGCGTTGAAGATTTAGCAAAATTTGCGCCGCTTTTTATGAATGCAGAAATGTTTGCTAATGAAGAAGTAAGGCAGGCGGTTCTAGATAGAAAACAAGGTGCCCCACTTTCCAATTCTGCAACAGAATTAACTTATCACTTAGCAATTCGAACAAACCCTGACGGCACAATTGGCCATAATGGCAATGATCTAATATTTAATTCTAAATTAAGCTACAACCCGCAAACCAAGGCAGTAAAGGCTGAATTGCAAGTTATGGAAACTTTGGTTGATAATATTACTAAAGAAATTTTTACTAAAATTTATTCAGAAGAGGCGAAGAAGCTAGAAAATGACGCATCGGGCAATCGTCAATTTTGGGACGATTGTAAATTTTTGGAATATTACGAAGCGGCTGGATACCCACCAGCTGGCAGCCCCGAGGCTGAAGCAGCAGAAGCAGCAGCGTTAAAAGCCAGCCCTAAAACTCGTGAGTTATTTGCAAAATATAATGCGGTGCGCGAAAAAGTAGCAAGCTTGCCAAGGCAGAGTTTGATTGATGACAGAGCTGGTGTTGTAGAAAAAATTACACAAGATGAAATTGTAAAACATCGAAAGAAAAACTCCTTGACCATCGCAATTTTTGCGCCATCATATGGCTCGCAAGATGAAATGGCGGCAATTACACAAGCAGCTTTAAGCTTAGAAGCGCAAGGTTTTGCAGTTGATTGTCCACAAGATTTAATCAATCCGCCAATTGCTGGTTGCAAATGGGCCAACAGCAAAGAAGAGCGCGCGCGACGCATTATCAACATTTTAAATAATCCAGAAATTACCGCAATGTGGGCCGTTGATGGCGGCGAGTCGGCAATTGAAGTGGTAAATTTACTTGATGAATATCATAAAAATCCACAGAAAGTTAAAGAGCAAATTGCCAATTCTTACTTAGAAAAAAACCAAGAACTTCCTGACAATTTCTTTCTTCCTGAAAGGCCAGATTTATTCGATTATTCACAAGGCGCACTACCCAAGCGCGGCATTGCCTGTATTGGCTTTAGCGATGTCTCAGGCATCAATAATTTTCTTGGACAAAAAGGCCTCGTTTCGCCTTATTACGCTGATGTATTTTTATCGCGCAACAGAGAAAAAATTTTACAACATTTAACTAATGAAGACTCTGTTGCTAAATATGAAAATTTAAAATTACTAAATGCAGAAGAAAAGTCTGCAACAAATTTTACCAGCGACGAACCGCTGCAAATCTACGCCACTGTAGATGGCTGGATTACCGCTTCTTGCGGCACAAATTTTCAATTTTCACTACAAAGCCCGTCAATTCTAGCGATAGAGTCAGTTGAAGCAGGCAATATTGTCGGTGCTGCATTGCAACACGCCTTTGCCACAGGGGCTTTGCGCAATGTTAAAGCAATTGTAATTGGTCGCACTAAAGATGGTCAAGTTGGTGATGATTTAGAAAAATATCCTGCGCTCAAAGAATTTATTGCAAAATCTGGCATTGCGGTTTTTACAACAAATGGCAATTTAGAAACTGGAGAAAATACTTTTGGACATGGCAGAGGAGGAATTTCTCAACCCTTCGCAAACTTTGCCAGCGCTGGCTTAACAAGGCAAGAGAATGGAAGTTATATTTTACAAATTGAAGGAAAGCGCAGCAAAGAAAATCTTGATTCTTGTTATGAAGCGCAGAAAAATCGTAGCAATCAAACTAGTGCGAGTTCTACAAAATCAAACGCCGCCAATGTTTCACACGCCGAAGGAAATGCAAAGTTAAACTTTTCTGTAAAAAACGAAAACATTACTCTAGGCGCCGAAAGCTTGCAATCATTGAGTGGCGGCACTGTCAATTTATCTAATTCAGAAATTATCAGCGGCAATTATCGTCAAGTTCACTTTACAAATGGCAGTACAAATCAATTAGATGATCATGAAAAAATTGTACTAATTAGTGAAAATGAACAGCACCCATTTTTGCATCACACACTAATTGAGAATTATTTAAGCGGCACATTCAATGGCGCCAAAGCCATAATTGTAGCGGTTCCAAGCTATAAAGAAAAAAACACAATTGCAGTTCTCAAAGATTTTACCGATCAAAGATTACCTTATGAAAATGGAGAAAATATTGCGGGGCACGAAACTTTTAATTTGAAAAATTTTTCGCAACAGGCATGGGGAAATAATTTAAAGAAAGATTTAGATAAACTGGCGGAAGGCCTTGTCAGCTATAGCGCAACAACCAATGAAGATGGTTCAGTAAATATTCAAATTACAATTCTCGATGAAGAAAAATTACAATCTTTGCACAAAGAAGCGGCTATAAAACAAACTAATATTTTTAAAGAAATGCTTGCCGATGCAGGAAAATCATACCTTCCCAGCATTCCACTTTATTTTGTTGAAGATGATAAATTGGTTAAAACTTATGAAGAAGGTTTGCAAACGGGAAATTTATTGGTGACAAAAACAGAAGAAAAGCAAGAACAAAACACGCTCTCCACTGACAAACCAAGCCCGCAACCCATGTCATCTCACGCAGCAAAACTTGCAACAGATCTCAAAACAGAAAAAACTTTCACACAATAAACCTGATTATAAACCATATGACTACAACGCCATGTTCATCGCTATTACAATTTAAGACCACCCACGACTTAAAATCAATTCAACAACTCATCGCCCTTTTCGCAGCACTTGCAAAAAATGCGCTCCTGCTTTCATCATGACTTTCTAAATATTTATCTAACTTTCTCAAAAATTTCTCATCAATAGTAATATTAATTCTAGTTGCTTTTGACGGAGTTTTGACGGGTATTACTAAAAATAT
>CANGNU010000037.1 GCA_947455365.1 Rickettsiales bacterium
GCAGCGCCGCCATTGCTGCGGAAAGGGTTTTAACAATAACATTTTTTGGCGTTTCAAGGCCAATTTTTTCCATCGCCTTTTGAAATAAAGAGCGATCTTCAGCCTTGTGAATGGCGTCAATAGAGGCTCCAATCAATTCTACATTATATTTTGCCAACACACCATTTTTAGCCAAAGCAATTGCGCAGTTAAGTGCAGTTTGGCCGCCAACCGTTGGTAATATTGCGTCGGGGCGCTCTTTGGCGATGATAGATTCAACCACGCGAGGGTCAATTGGCTCAATGTAGGTGCGGTCAGCAAGGTTTGGGTCAGTCATGATTGTTGCTGGATTCGAGTTGATTAGAATCACTCTGTAACCCTCTTCCTTCAAGGCTTTGCAGGCTTGCGTGCCTGAATAATCGAACTCACAAGCTTGTCCAATTACAATTGGCCCAGCACCGATAATTAAAATTGATTTGAGATCTGTTCTTTTTGGCATGAGATTTATTTAAGAAAACTTGAGAAAATTTTGCCTATGATTATAATAGGCGCCTTAGAAAAGTCAATTTCAGCGGATTAAATTTTTACGCCACACAATTTTGACTAATTTTATGCTGCATAAAACAGCTGCCCGCCTGCGGGAATCCCTAGTTAGATTTAAATTTTTACGCTGCATAAGGCAGCGCCCCGCTTGCGGGGATCCCCAATAATAAATATATAGTATGCCTACAAAAAATGGTTCTAAAAAAAATCTTCCTATTACCAGCCGCAAGCGCACTTTGTCTCGCTTAATGGCAGTGCAAATTTTTTATCAATTTGAGTTTTTCAACAAAAATACAGCCGCAGAAGCAAGCGAATCTAGCGTGGACGACAATTCCCTTAATGCCATCGAAAAATTCACTCGTGAAAAAAACGCGGTGACAAAAATTGGCCTTGCTGATTTAAAAAACAGCCTCATCGACAACTACGCTATCAATGATGAAGACGATATAAAATCTTACCGCGATAAAATTGATGTAACGCTAATCGACAATTTAATTAACGGCCTCAACCTAGACCTAGCAAACATTGACGCCGATATTGCACCATTTTTAAAAGGCGAATGGACTCTGGAAAATATCTCGCCAATCATGCTGCAAATTTTGCGCCTTGCCGCCCTTGAGTTAAAATTTTCGCAAGATATTCCACTAAAAGTTTTAGTTAACGAATATGTCGATGTAGCCGCGTGTTTCTTCGCTGCAAACAAGGTTACCTTCGCCAATTCTGTTATTGAAAATTTGGCAAAAAATTATCGCGCAGAAGAATTTTCTACAATAAAAAATAAGTAAAATTACATAAACCACTTACATAAACATTTTACATAAAAAATGAAAAAAGTTTTAATCGGAAAAATAAATTCAGTTTTTGGAATTAAGGGCGAAGTCAAGATTATCAGCTATTGCCAGCAACCAACTGACATTGAAAAATATCAACTTTTCGACAAAAACGACAATTTATTCACCCTAAAAATTAGCAATAAAAATAAAACCGCTATCGGAACCACTGCGGGTGGCACAATTTTAATTGCCAAAATTGCTGGAGTTGATGACCGCAACAAAGCCGAGAGCCTTAGAGGCGTCGAGCTTTTCGTTGAGCGCAAAAATTTTAAAGAATTAAAAGATGATGAATTTTATCAAGTTGATTTAATTGGGCTTGATGTGATTGATGATTCAGAAAAAGTTATTGGCAAAGTGGTGAATGTAATGGATTTTGGCGCAGGAACAATGCTGGAAATTCAATTTAATGAAGAAAATCCTGAGAAAAAATTAGAGAAAATTGAAAACTTCCCTTTCAAAAATGAAATTTTTCCTGAAGTTGATATGCGCGGCAAAACCATTAAAATCAAGCTTCCAGAGGTTGTAGAAATAAAATAATTTTAACACATTTACAAACCAAGATCTTCTCGCATTTTTTGTGAAATTTTCTTCGGCTTAAAATTATCAAAACCAACGCAGACAATTTCAACTTTAAGGCGCGAAATAACTTCATCGGCCTTACACATTTCTTGCCGCATAACAATTGATGCAGCGTTAATTTCCTCTACTTTCACAGTTACTTCTAATAAATCATCAAGCTTGGCGGGCCTTACGCAATCAAGCTCGCAGCGCCTAACAACAAAGGCAGTTTTTTCTGTTTCGATTAATTCTTGCTGCGAAATTTTTAGGTGGCGTAAAAAATCGGTGCGGGCGCGCTCAAAAAATTTGAGGTAATTAGCGTAGTACATTACGCCGCCAGCATCGGTGTCTTCATAGTAAACGCGGTATTGCGCAAAAAAATTATTTGACTTCAACATAACAATTTGGGGTTTCGTAAAGTTTAATTGAGACGCATTTTACATTTTTTCCAGCAAATAATTTGGGGCAAACTTTATGCAACAAAAAGCTGGCGATGTTTTCGGCTGTAGGGTTTTCATCAAGGTAGAAAATTTTTTGCGCGGTTTCAGCAGCAATTTTTTCGCCAAGAATTTTATCTTCGCGAAATAAAATTGTATTATGGTCAAAATTTTCATCAACCCAAGAGCCAAGAAGTTGGCGCACTTCACCAAAATCTATTACGCGGCCTAAATTATCAAGGTCATTTGCAACAAAGCTGGCCTCAATTGCATAGCGATGGCCATGCAGCATTTTGCATTTGCTTTCATGGTTTAAAATGCGATGTGCGGCGTCAAATTCAATTCTTCTTGTGCAAGTAATCATGTTATGTTAATTTATTCAAAAGGCCGTAATCATTGGCTCAATTGGTGTATTAAAATATATTATATGAAACAAAATTTAAAAAATCTAAAGTTTAATGAGCAAGGCTTAATCTGCGCCATTGCCCAAGACTCTAGCAGCGGCAGCATTTTAATGCAAGCTTGGATGAATAAAGAAAGCATAGAATTAACTCTAAAAACTGGCTTTGCAACTTATTTTTCGCGTTCGCGCCAAGCCTTGTGGAAGAAGGGCGAAAGCTCGGGCCATGTGCAAAAAGTGGTAGAAATTTTGGTGGATTGCGATTTCGACTGCATTTTGCTTAAAGTACAACAACAAGGCCCCGCCTGTCACACGGGGGCACCGAATTGTTTTTTTAATAAACTTTAACTTTTACTTTTTTCGCGAATAACCCCTTCAAGCCCTTTAGCACTAGCATTTGCAACTGCAGTTGATGCGATATTTTTAACCACACCTTCCATGCGATTTACATCCACCATTTTTGTCTTTGTTTTAGAAAGAAAAACTTCAACCTCTGCAGACTTCGCCAAATCTTTATCGCAACCAATACCATGCTCCAAGCATTTCTGATAATAAAATGCCCCTCTATCAGCATTAACATTATTGGCATTGCCATGTTCTCTTAAGTGCTTGCCAATCTCATACAAATCCTCAAAAGTTTTCGCGGCCTTTTCTTTGTTCAAAAATTCTTTCCCGCCAGCAATAGCAGAAATGCCAATTAAAAATTTTGCCTCGCAAAATTCATGTGGAAACAATCCTTTGCCAGCAACCGCTTCTTCAAAAGACTTCAAAACATTGTTGTCTAAAAAATAAATCTCTTTCTCAGCTTTAGATAACCCCATGGTCGCAAAGCGACCAACAAGACGGTGCCCATCTTGTTCATTTAATTCACGCTGATTAACCGCCTCATAATACTGATTTCTGCAACGGAATATCTCTGCTTGATCTTTGGTAACACTGGCACTCTCAAGTTTATTCAAATAGCCTTTCCCAAAAAAAACATCCTTAAAACTAGAAATTCCCGCAAGACTAAAATTATGACGATGAAATACTTCTAAAATCAACAAGGCAGAAAAGTCATTATTTTTAGCCATATCTTCCAGGCTCCTAAGACCATCTTTTTTAGAAAGAGCTTCAGAAGAACGCAATTCTTTGCGACCTCCCATTACTATTTGCATTAATTTAAGAGATTCTTGCGATAAAAAATTTTTGAAAGCAAAAGCCTTTGAAATGGCGTCATGTTTTTTAGTGTCATCACCATCAATTGAATCATCTGCAACATGAGAAGAATCTTGGGCATCAGCCTTCAACTCAACAGTCGGCAAAACATTCTCAAGCTCCAGGCCTTTGAGGCCATTTTGCATTTGCTCTACCCAGCTCAATATTTCATCCATGTCTTCCTCCATTTTATTCCTATCACTCTCCTCCTCCACCATCTTCAGCTTCTCTTCCTCTTCTATTGATTTCATAAGATCTTCATCAAGATCCGATAGTATATCTTTTTTATTATCCATAAAAATTGGGCGAATTTAGTTAAAAAGCAAAGTTACAGCAATCTCATCAAGAGATTAAACCAATTAATAGTCAACTCCTAAAAAATAAAGCCCACAAGCAGGAGCATTAGGGCCCGATTTTTTTCTATCTTTACTTTGTAAAATTTCTAAAACATCTTGCGCAGCAATCTTGCCCGAACCAACTAACACTAGCGTTCCAACAATATTTCTAACCATGTGATGCAAAAAAGATTTTGCACTAATTTCAATAATCAGCTCTTCACCATTGCGATTTATTGTAATTTTTTCCACCGTTTTTACTGGAGTTTTTGACTGACATTCCGCATCACGAAAGGCAGAAAAATCATGTTCGCCAATTAGGTGCGAAGCGGCTTCATTCATGGCTGCGTCATTTAGCGCAACTGGCACATGCCATGCGCGATTTTTTTGTAACGCCAGCGCACTCTTACGATTAATAATTACATAGCGATAAGTGCGCAATTTTGCAGAAAATCTGCTGTTAAATTCATCAGAAACTTTCTCGCAATTTGTAATAACAACATTGCTTTCTCGTAGGTGGTTGTTGAGCCCAACCATTATGCGAAAATTTTCAATTTCTTTGGTGATGGCAAAATCTGCTACTTGCGCAATAGCGTGCACCCCAGCATCGGTGCGGCCCGAGCCATTTATTTTAACGCGCTCTTGCGTCATATTAAACACCGCTTGCTCAAGAATTTCTTCAATTGAATTACCCTTTTGATCAGGCTGCTTCTGCCACCCGACATAATTGGTTCCATCATATTCAATAGTAATTTTATAATGCATATTTTATCTCCTATTTGCCAAAATAACATCTGCCCGCGAGATATGCCAATACTCGCTTTCTGGCTCTAAATTTTCTTTCAAAAAATAGCCATTTTTTTCTTCGCTAAAATATTTTAGCAAATTTTCTAAACCAATTTTAGCTGCCGCAACTACAGCCGCAACATCTTCTGGCGTTTTTATAATTGCTTTAATTTCACCTTCGCTAGTTGTTGCAAGCTTCCAATAATTTAATGAATCAATTTTTTCTGGCGTTAAATTTTGCAAATTTTTATTTTCAATCACACCTAAACATAACATTAAAGCATAGATAGATAGTTGCGGCTGTAAGCCAGAAGCCACATCTTTAACTGCAGGAATTACGCCAGTTTTGTAGTCAAAAATTTTTGCCACACCATTTTCATCGCAAGAAACTCGATCAATTTTTCCTGAAATTAAAATATTATTTATAGCTAATTTCACTGGCACTTCAAGATAGTCATAGCAAGCTTGCAATGCCTTATCTTCTTCAACAAAATTTTTAAAAATATTAACAAATTTTGGCCACCAAATTAATTTTGCTTCATCACTAATAAAAAATTCTGCAAATATTTTTTCAGCTTTTTTTAAGAAGATTTCCAACTCTTCACGGTTTTTTACAAACTCCTCTAAAGCCTTGTGAACAAAGGTTCCAAACTCGCGATATTCTGGCTGATAATCAATTTTATTCAACTCTTTCAATTGCAAAATTTTCTTCGCATAAATCTCATATGGATTAGAAAATAATTTAGCAATTTCGGTAATAGAAATTTTTTGCGGACGATATTTTAGCGGAGGTTTTGGCGATAAAATTTGCAATTTAAATTTCTTATCTAACAAGTTTTGAGAATTTTCTAACGCTTCATCAATAGGCTTTGCAGCTTGCAAATCAACACTTTGCGACGGTTGCAAAATATTATTTTCTGAATTCTCCAAACTTTTCAACCGAGCAAAATATTGGCTGCCATCATTTAATTTTATCGCAAATTTTTTGCATAAAATTTCCAACCGCAAAATAAATGGCGAAGCAATTGTAAGTGCCCCCACCTTGGTTTGGCAACGCGTTAAAATAATTTTCTTATTCGATAAATAATTGCAAAAATCATAAGCATTTTGACCATATTTTTTTGCCGACAAGTCAATGCCAATTTCACTACGAATTTTTCTTCCCAGCCAATTTTCTCCTTCAATTTGCGGAAAATCACCTTGGTTCAGCGAGCTTACAGCCACAACATCAAAATTGAGCAATCGCGCTTCAATTGGCGACATAATTTGCACCAAAGCTACAGCGTCAGATTTTTCAAAATAACCAATTTGCGCAAATAAATGTTGAAAAAATTTGGGCGCATCTTTGCTGTTAATTGAATAACCATTTTGCAATTTCAGCTTATCAAAAAGCCGCGCCAACTCTTCTGCCGCAGCCTCTTTTGACATTAACTCCTCTAGAGAAATTTTGGTAAATTTTTCAACCACAGAAATTATTGTCGTAAAATAAAATGCCAAATCCTCTACTGCTGCAAGGCTTGTCAACGGCGCAACATCTTCCAAAAAATTATTAAAAAAGTTTTGCAATTCTTCACTTGGCAATTCTTGGGCTTTTAATGCGATATTTTGACTTTGCAAAACCTTACCTTGCTGCAATTTTCCATCATTTAATAACTTGGCATTTTCATTATTTTGCAACAAATTTATCTTTTTCGTAATAGCCTTTAAACCCTTGCCATTTCTCTGTTCGCGCAATATATCAATTTCAAATTGCGCAAGATTTTTATCATCACAATAAGGCGAATATTGGTGCTTTAAAATTGCCAATAAAGTTGCTGATTCAAAATTATTCTCAACCAATTCTAGCAATAACAAAATTAAATTAACCAACTTAGAACTAGATAAATCAAGGCTGCGCGCATCATTAAATTCTAGCGATAATTTTTGCAATTCTGCTTTTAATATATCGACAAAATTATTATCACTAACAATTATGGCAATTTTTTCATTTTTTAAAACTGCATCTTGAGCTACAGCGGCAAGCATTCTCGCCTCAGCAATTTCATTATTTGTTTCAAGATAAAAAAAACTTTTTTGTAAATCTTTAGCAATTTTTGGTAAATTTATTTTTTGTGATAAAACTTGCCACTTATAAGTTTCTAAGCTTGGCAGCATTAAATAGGAAAGAAAATCTAACCGTGATTTATCGCAAATTCTAAATTTTTCATAAGAAATTTCTTGTACAAAAGAAATATTTTTTGCACCACTATTGCTAGAAATATCTTTCTGATTAGCAATATTTTTTACTGAATTTTCTGTAAATTTTTCTACCAAATCATCGCTACTAACCTTAGAACCAAGAGACTTTATCAATTCATTTAAAATAAATTGCGGATGCCTTTCATCACTCACCTCGCCTAGCAAATTCAAGCCATACAAAACCACAAAACCATTTTTATCACCCACCACCGCCTCAATTAATTTTTTACTATAATTCACGCTTCCTGTTGAACCAGCAATAATTAAAGGCGACTTCAAGCCTTGCGCAACAACGGTTTCAGCCAGTTTTCCAATAATAAAATTTTGATAGGCAACGCTCGAAAAAATGTTATTTTTCAACACCGAATTTTTCACGCGCAAATAAAATTTCTGCAAAAATTCCAGCGTAAATTGTCGATGACTTGCAAGCTCTGAATCATCGACGCTGTAGAGTGCATCAAGGCTAATTTCTTGTCGCTCGATATCATCAAATAAATTTTTCAACTGCGTCGCAATAGCAATTGCCTGCGCGAATGAAATATTTTCGCCAAAAACTTTGGTTTTAACAATTTCATTGCTAAGAAAAAATAAATAATCAAATCCGTCAAGAACCTTGATTTTAAAGAGTTCATCAAGTATTGCAGAAACCTGTTCACGCGGAAAAGAATCAAGAAAATCTTGATGAGAAATATCGGCAATTGCCTTAACTTTAGGAATTGCTAAAGCCTTACCAAACCTAGCTGCAAAGGCATTTTGAAACTCGCGAACCGCGCGACGATTGGGCAGAAAAATTTTTGCCTCAGAAATTTTGCCCGCAAAGCCCTCCTCCAGCCACTGCAAAAATGACTCAAAAAAATGGTAATTTGACGCAATATTGTAGATGTTTGGCCTCAAAGCTTGTTTCATTAATCAATTATTGTAATTTGTTGGAACAATTTTACTTTATACTGAATCATCTACAATAAAAAAATGAAAGTAATAGTCATGGGCGCTGGTGTTATAGGCGTTACAACCGCTTATTTCCTCGCTAAATCTGGTCATCAAGTGACAGTTTTAGAAAAAAATTCTGCCTCAAGTTTAGGCTGCTCTTACGCCAATGGCGGACAATTAAGCTATTCACATTTTGAACCATTCGCCTCTAAAACATCTCTGCCACTAATTGCAAA
>CANGNU010000038.1 GCA_947455365.1 Rickettsiales bacterium
GCAGCAAAAAGAAAATTCTGAAATGAATAAAGTTAGCATTGTTGACATTGTAAAACCCGTTGGATTTTGGACATCGGTAATTTTAGGACAAAAATTAACTTACTTAATTCAATCAGCACAAATTATTAATAAACGCAGCGAAAAAGGCTTCTGGATTAGCATGATTGAAGCACAAGAACAAGCAGCTGGAAAAGAACGCGGCAGAATGCGTTGATATTTATTGCTATTGTTTTTTTCATAAATTATTAATTGTTGTGTGAAAATATTTTTATAATCTCGCAAAACAATTTTTGTAAAAACAGATGAAATTTCTGAACGGAATATTTTTTTCTATTGTCGCGTTAAGCCTTGTTTCATGCTCATCGCCGGATAGTTTGTCAAATGGACAAAAAACAAAATTACGCATAGTTGATTTGCAAGGGCACGCACATGCGGTTAAAATGCGCACGCCCGAATTAAATGTTCAAGCACTAACTGCGCAAGGAAAAATTTCTGAAGAAGTTCTTAATTCGCAATCGCCAAAAACTACAGCTGGACAGTCTGCCGACTATAACAATAAATATTCCGATAATAATTTTGCTGGCAATTCTAATGATGCTTTGCGCAACACAATGCAATTGCCAGAAGATCCACAAAGAATGGCACAAGCGCGCGCTGAAAGGCCGCGTGTTAGTGAATCTGATATCATCACCGCAGGAAATTCTGCAAAAAATCAGGAAGAAGAAGTTGAAATTAACTTAGCAGACAACACCCCTAAAGACAAGCCAGTTAAGGCTACAAAGACTAATAATTCTGCAAAAAATGCAGCAGCAGCTTCGGCGCCACAAAAGGGAATTTTTGTACAAACTGGTTCATTTTCAATATTACAAAATGCCAAAATTTCTTTAGAGCAAGTTGAAAAAATTGCTGGAAAATCTTCAATAAAAATTGAAGAAGTTGTTCATGAAAATAAAACAGTTTATCGCGTTTTAATTGGCCCATTTCCTAATAAACAAAAAGCCTCGGCAATGATTGCAAAACTTGCAAAATCAAACCAGCAGGCAATTATTGTGAGGAATAAATAAATGGCTTGGCAGTCTCTTCTTAATCGAAGTTTTCTGATTATTGCGCTAAATATTGCCTTGGGCGCAACCCTAAGCTCTTGCAACAGTTCCAACTATAATGCCGAGCAAGTCAATCTTGAATTTCAGGCAAAATTTCAATCACAAGTTGCACAAATTAATTCTGGAAGAATTGCGCCGCAACCTACTGACCCTAACGCGCCGCAAGATGCTGGAAATTTTGTTGCAGAAAAATCTGCATTGTCTCCATTTAACAGTCCCGATGAATTACTTGGCGTTGCAGGGGCATACAAAAACTCTTCCGCCTCGGTTGATACCAGCAAATTATCGCTAAAAAAAGCACAAGATTTTACTCCAGATGCGCAAACTTTTTCTGAAGCACAAAGTGCCTTGGCACAAAGCAGATTACCCGAAGACATGTTCGACATTACCTACAATACAGAACTTAGCCAACCTTTTATTTTTTCAGGAATCGAATTTGATTTGATAAATATTCCCGCTCATGATGCCTATGGAGTCAACTCTAACTTGAGCGAAAAGCAATATGCTTTAGCAGGAAATTCATCATTGCAAAAAAATGTTGATCAGGTTTTAGCGTCGCGAAGCCATGATGACATTGAGTTTAGCGAAACATTAGTGCGCGAACAAAAACAATTACAACGCGAACAAAAAATTATAAATATTTTTGGTAGCGAAACTTTGCCAAGCGAAAAAACAAAAATTATCGATGCAAAAAAAGATTCTTCACCTAATGAAAAAGAAAAATTAGCCTTTGAAGATCCATTAAAAAAAGCAATTGCTTTACAAATTATTCAACAAAATTTAAAACAGAATTCTGCTACAGCCTCTAGTGAAAATGGCAAGGATAGTAGCGGCAATCCAACTCAAAAGATCAATTAATCAATGTTATATAAAACAAAAAACTACGCCTTAATTTTACTTGCTTCATTTTGTGTAACGGCATTTTTTTCTTGCGAAGTTTTTGCGGCAAAAAAATTGGCCGAAAAAGCTGATGCAAAAATAATTAATACTAAAAAGCCTGTCGCACGAAAAGTTGCCGCAAAAAAGAAAAAGACTTTGGCGCAAGAAGCTGTGGCCGCGCCAAATAAGACTGCTCAAGCTGTTGCTGATAACGCACCCGCCCCTGTTAAATCTGGAATTGCCGCAGAATTTTCGCATTTGGCGCAGGCTGATTATTTTTTCTTGATGGATCACGACACCAAAGAAATTTTGCTGCAAAAAAACGCCGATGTTCGCTTAGCGCCGTCATCCATGACAAAAATTATGACCGCCTATGTAGTGTTTGACCAGATAAAACAAGGCCATATCACCCTCGATAACCAATGCCTAATTGGCAAAGACGCATGGAGAAAGAGTGGCTCTAGCATGTTTCTAAACTACGGCGATGTAGTTTCTGTTAATGAATTAGTAAAGGGATTACTTGCAGTTTCAGGCAACGACGCCGCAATGGCATTGGCTGAAAGCACCGCTGGCGGCATTGATAAATTCGTCGCGCTAATGAATATTAAAGCGAAAGAACTTGGCCTAAAAAATAGCCACTTCGCCAACCCGCACGGGCTTAATGAAGACGGGCATTACATGAGTGTTCATGACCTTGGAATTTTAATATCACGCATTTACTCTGACTTTCCACAATTTGCCCCTTATTTATCAATTGAAGAATTTACTTATCACTCAATTACTCAGCCCAATCATAATCCACTAATTCAAAATAATTATGATGGCATGGTTGGCGGCAAGACAGGCTACACGGGCGATGGCGGCTATGGCGTTGTTGGCAGCGTCAAGCGAAATAATCGTCGCTTAGTTGCTGTTGTTAATAAAGTAAAAACTCCCAAGCTGCGCGGCGCAATCATCGCCGAGCTTTTTGATTACGGCTTCGAGCGCTATAAAAAATTAACTTTATTCGAAAAAGATCAGCCAATTGCTAAATTAAAAATATGGATGGGCAAAAGCAGCGAGACAACAGTAGCGCCAAACCAAGAAATTTCCTTCAATATTCCCACGGAAAAACAAATTGAAGCTGTGAAAGTTAAAGTTGAATATCTGGGCCCAATCTATGCACCAGTAGCGAAGGGAGCAAAAATTGCCGTACTAAAAGTTGAAATTAAAAATTACAAAACTCTTGAATATTCACTTTTTGCCAAGGAAAATGTTGACAAATCGGGCTATTTGCAAAGAATGACTCAACTGCTTCGTTACAAGACTAGAGCGCTTTTGATGCGCTTTGGATTAATCTCTTAATAAAAAAATATGGATATCAAATCTTTAATGAAACAAGCACAAGAAGTGCAGAAAAAAATGCAAAAAATTCAAGATGATTTAGTCAATCATTCTTATGAAGGCATTGCTGGCGCTGGTGCGGTGAAGGTTATGGTTAATGGCGCAGGTTTTGCCAAAACAATTACGCTTGATGACTCTCTGCTTAAAAGAGAGGAAAAAGAAATTCTCGAAGATTTAATCGTTGCTGCTTTTAACGATGCAAAAAATAAAATTGATGAAGGCTCTGCAGCCTCAATGAAAGAGGCAACTAGCGGCATTCCACTTCCTGCAGGATTCAAATTTTAGATGAATGAAAGTTAAGCTTTGTGGCTTTACCGAAAGCGCGTCTTTACTTACTGCCGTCAATTGCGGCGTTGATTTTCTTGGCTTTGTTTTTCATCAAAAATCGCCGCGAAATATTTCTTTTGAGCAAGCTGGCAAGCTCTCTTTGCTGGTTCCCTCTTCAATAAAAAAAGTTGCGGTGGTTGTAAATCCATCTTTAAAATTACTGCACGACATCAATTTAGCCCTACAGCCACAATACTTTCAGCTACATGGGCAAGAAACTATAGAGCAAGTTTTGTTGATAAAAAACACCTTCCCTACCGTCAAAATTATCAAAGCCTTTTCCATTAGTGAAAAAGAAGATCTTGAACAAAGCCTTGATTTCATTGATCTAGCTGATATTTTTCTTTTCGATAATGCTAGTGGCGGATCAGGAAAATCTTTTAATTTTACTTTTTTACAAAATTTTTCTTGTAAAAAAAATTGGTTTCTTGCGGGCGGATTAAACTCTTCCAACATCTTGGAAGCCCTGAAAATAACGGGCGCAAAGATGGTTGATATTTCTTCTGGCATTGAAAAAAAACGCGGAAAAAAATCACCAGATTTAATTATTGAATTAATGACGAAGATAAAAAATGTTGGTTAAAATAAGAAATTTTCTACTAGGAAAACCTCGCGATCCTTTCGATAATGAAACTCGCAAAAGCATCTCGCTCATCGCCTTCATGGCATGGATTGGCCTTGGCGCCGATGGAATTTCTTCTTCATGCTACGGTCCTGAAGAGGCCTTCTTGGCCCTTGGCACACATGAAGAGCTGGCCATTTACCTTGCAATTGCCACCGCCTTCACCGTCTTTGTTATTTCTTACGCCTACACTCAAGTTATTGAACTTTTTCCCAATGGTGGCGGCGGATATCGCGTGGCAACTCGCTTGCTTGGGCCTTACGCCGGCTTGGTTTCTGGCTCGGCACTAATTATTGATTATGCTCTAACAATTTCAATTTCTGTTGCCAGCGGCATTGACGCAATGTTCAGTTTTTTTCCATTAGAATTGCAATGGATGAAGCTTGGCACAGCAATTCTGCTGGTTATATTGCTAGCTTTCCTCAATTTGCGCGGCATGAAAGAGTCGATCAAATTTCTTATGCCAATTTTTATGGGTTTTATCATCACCCATGTTGCGCTAATTTTTTATGGAATTTTCTCGCATCGCCACGGCCTGTCAGAGCTTGTGCCTAACGCTGTCGCAGAAACTAGTGAGCTTGGCCAAACTGCAGGATTAGTTTTTATCATCTCACTTTTCTTAAAAGCATTTTCGATGGGGGGCGGTACCTACACTGGTCTTGAGGCCGTTTCAAATAATGTCAATACGCTTTCTGAGCCGCGGGTTAAAACCGCAAAACTGACAATGTTAATCTTGTCAATATCCTTGGCGTTCATGGCTGCAGGCATCATCTTCCTCTACCTGCTTTGGGGTGTAAACAAAGTTGAAGGACAAACTCTTAACGCTTCGGTTTTTTACATTATCACCGATAATTGGTCATTTCGCGGCGTCGAATTAGGGCCAATCTTAGTTCCAATCATTTTATTATTAGAAACGGGGCTGTTAATGGTTGCTGCCAATTCTGGCTTGCTAGCAGGCCCACAAGTAGTTGCCAACATGGCGGCAGATGAATGGATGCCAAAATCTTTTAGTTCACTTTCTAGTCGCCTTGTTGTAAAAAATGGCATTTTATTTATGAGCATTGCGGCCATTCTAACCTTACTCATTACTGGTGGCGCGGTGCGAATTCTTATCGTACTTTATAGTATCAATGTATTTATTACTTTTTCATTATCCTTGCTGGGCCTGCTAATTTATTGGGCGCGTCATCGCAATAAACCACATTGGCAACGCAAATTTGTCGTTGCAGTTATTGGCTTCATCGTTTGTTTTGGAATTTTAGGAATTACTATTTTTGAAAAATTTTACGAAGGTGGCTGGATTACTCTTCTTATCACTTCGGTCTTTGTCGCTGTAGGCTTCGTCATTCGCCGCCTTTACCGCCGTTTAAAAGTTTCGTTGGAAAAAAATGAAGCACAATTTGTTGATTATGGCAATATTGCCGATATTGAAATGGTCCACGAGATCAATAAATCTGCACCTACAGCCGCTATTATTGTTGATCAACATTTTGGCAGCGGCATGAATTGTTTACTTGCTATTAAAAGATTATTTCCGGGAATTTTCCAAAATTTCATCTTCGTAACCGTTGGTGAGCTTGACTCTAACATTTTCAGCGAAGAAAAGAAATGGCGCGAAATGCGCAGGCGCACCAAGGCAACTTTACGCAAATATCGCAACTATTGCAACGCTAATGGCCGCTTTGCGAAATCTTATGTGGGATATGGCACTGATATTGTTGAAAAGCTCTCGCAACTGACTGAGCGCGTTACCAAAGACTATCCCAATACAACATTCTTTGGCACAAAGTTTATCTTCGATAATGAAAATATTTTCACGCAATTGCTTTATAACCATGTCGCCTACATTATGCAGCGCCGCTTACATGCTAAAGGGCGGACAATGGTCGTGTTGCCAATGAATATTAATTTGCGTGATGAGGTGAAGTAAGATTTTTGACTAAGAAAATCTGCCGCGCGCGTTCTTCAAAGGCGCCAATCATCTTCAGTGCAGCTTTTTCAAAAATTCCACCAATCATTTTTTCAAGAAAAATTGAATTGAATTGAAACTCGATAAAAAATTCTATTTCACAAGAATTTTTGTCTGCTAATTGTTTAACTTTCCAACTGCTAAATAAATTTTTAAACGGCCCGCTAATGGCGTGCGTCTCTACAAAATAAAGGCCTTCTGGGCTTTTTCCATGCTTTACATCTGAGCGATATTTCTCAAAAAAATTTTTAAAATTAATCAGCAAATCGGCGGTTAAATTATTGGAAGAAATTTTTTCGATAATTTTTGCTTGTTTGCACCAAGGTAAAAATTCGGGATATTTTTCAATATCCATAACTAGCGCGAAGATTTGCTGGGCTTGGTATGGCATGGTTTTTGTTTCAAAAAAACTTGGCATATTTTATTTATTGTATTTTACTAGCGACAACTTGATGGCGGCAAGCTTCGAAGATTATCAAAATAATGCAATTATTCAACTTTAAAATTAATTTGCACATCTTGCACTGAGGCCGTTGCAACACCAAGCGTATGAGTTGGCGCAAATTTCCACTTACGCAAACTTTGCAGCAAAAGTTGATTTAAACGCGGATTATTACAAGGCTGAACCAACTCTACCGATGCCGATCCATCAATCGCAATATGAAAGCGCGCTACAGCGTGACTGCTGAAAGCCTCTTGTCGTAAATCATCGGGAATTTCTGGCAGAGGCCTTGCAACAATTGTTGCAACCTTGCTAGTCTTAGAGCCGCCTTGGTTTAAAGCATTTTGTTTTTGCGCATTATTAGATTTTATAGCGGGATTTTCTTTTAATTCTGCCAAAAATTGCTTTTCCTGTGCATTATTTTTTTCATCTGAATTTTTTCCAACCTGTCGCGAAGCCTCGTCAATTATAGATGCATCAACTTCTAAACTAGCAGGAATTATTGACGATTTTTTAAACGCAGCATAAAAAAATATTGCCGCAAGAAAAATCCAAATGATGGTTGCAAGCACAAAGCTAGCGAGTGGAAACCTCATAATAAAATATTTTCAATAAAAATTTTGAGCACAAAATTAATTTTTTACAATAATTGAAAAATGTTTTGCACCAGCTTGACGCGCCTTCAGCATTGCCTCAGTGACATTTCCTTGCAAAGCATTTTTATCAGAAGCGATAATTACAGTTTTATTTTGGTCTTGTTTTTCTAAAAGTTGATGCAGCGCTAAGCCTAAATTTTCTAGGCTTACTGGCTTTTCATTAACAAATAATCCATTCTGCGCATTAATTGTTATGGTAATTTTATCACTATTATCAAGTGCGGCGGCCCTGCCCTGCGTAAGGTTGATGGGCAATGCGTCAAGGTGATGCATGGTTAGTGACGCTAACATAAAAGTTGCTAGCAGGAAAAACATGATGTCGATCATGGGAATAATTTCAATCTTGCCGCGCCTTGATTTTCTAAGTCTCTTGAGCTTCATTGCCGATAATTTTACTGGTTTTTATTTTGTTTTTGACGCTAATTTTTTTCATCTTGGTCTAATTTAATATGGTCAAGAACCCTTGTGCCAAGGCGCTCTAGCTCGTCCATTGCCTGGTCTTGCTTGCGCGAAAAATAATTGAACGCGAAGAGAGAATAAATTGCGATGAAAATGCCGATAGCGGTTGCAATCAATGCCTGAGCCACTCCAGCCGTGACGCCATCGGGGCCGTGAGGGTTAACTAATCCGTCAGAACCAATTAGTTTGAAGGAGTCCATCATACCAATGATAGTGCCAAGCAAACCCAAGAGCGGCGCGGCGGTAACGATAGTTTCTAGAATCCACAAACCGCCAGCAAATTGTTTTTCAATCAATTTTGCTTCATCGCCAACCCTAGACTCAAGCCACCATAGCGGCTTTTTCTTGTTATGAGAAATTGTTGCAAAAAACTGCCGATAACAATTTTTCTCGCTTAATTTATGCAATTCACTTTCTAATTTTGTCCAAGAAAAATCATAAGTTTCAACTAGATTTTGCAAGGCCTCAGGCAAGTTCGCAATTCTTTGATAAAACAAAATTTTATCACAAATTATTGCCAATGAAAAAATTGCCAACAAAAATAATGGATAAACTGCAAAGCCGCCAAGGC
>CANGNU010000039.1 GCA_947455365.1 Rickettsiales bacterium
AATATTGTTTCCTTGAAGTTGCGAAGCATAAAGCATAATAATATCAGCATCCTTATCTTGCTGGAAGTAGGTAAAAAGCTGACCACCGTTTCGTTCTAAATTTTTAAATTCCTTCTCAAATTCTACTCCCCAAGTTTTACATTCAACCATCAAGTAAGCCGAACCATCGTCACGAGTTACCAAAATATCCAATCGTCCGCTTGTGCTGTGTCCAGTTGGCCAAGTTTTTTCTAAAACAATATTTTGAGGAAGGTAACCTTTTTCTAAAAGTCTATCTACGCATTCAAGAACAACCCAATTTTCAGCCTGTGAAAAATTTTGAGTGGTTTTGCTTTCGACTTTTATTTTATTGCCAAAATTAAAAATTGAATTTTCAAAATCAATATCAATAACATAGCCATTGTATTTTTTATGAAAAATTCCCGAAGTATTTTCTTTAGGTGCAAATCCTAATTCTTGTATTAGTTTTTTGTAATCCATGGTTTTTAGAATTTAATTTACCCCTACAAATTTTTTTTTAAAAAATATATATCTCTTCATTTGTTATTTGCAAACAGCATATCAATCAAAAGTTTTTCAAAAACATTCTCGTTTTTTCTTTCGTTAAATCTACAACAAAACTCATCAAAAATTGTCTCATGTCAAAGCTTCGCGAACAATTTTTGCTTCGTCAAATTCAGATTTTACCCCAGCAATAATTTGATATTTTTCATGTCCTTTGCCCGCTAAAATCAATATATCGCCCGCTTGCAACATTTCTAGTGATTTTTTTATAGCCACCTTGCGATCAGCAATTTCAATGGTTTTTGCCATGTCACAGGCGGCAATAATTTCGGCGCGAATGCTCGCAGCGCTTTCACTGCGTGGGTTGTCGTCAGTTACAATAATTAAATCTGCTAAGCGCGAAGCAACCTCACCCATAATTGGACGCTTTTTATTATCGCGATCGCCGCCACAACCAAACAAAACAATAAGCCGCGGCGCACTTACAGCAGAGCCATTTTGCAAAGTTGTAATTTTTGTAGAAGAATTTTGTGAATCACTTAAACCCTTACCCACCAAGCCTTGCGCCAATTTCAAAACATTTTCGAGAGCATCTGGTGAGTGAGCAAAATCAATAAAAACTTGCGCACCATTAGGCAGCAAAGCCACGCGCTGCATGCGTCCATCGGCAGTGTGCAATTGTGTAAATTGTTGTAATAATTGAGCAAATTTTTCTTCAGGCAAATAGTGGCGCGCCATCACCATTCCTAGCGCGCAGAGCATATTATAAACTTGAAATTCACCACTTACATTTAATTGCAGTGAATATTTTTTTTCGGCAAACTCAAATGAAACCAATTGGCCCAAGGCTTGCGGCGTAATCTGCAAAATTTTTAATCCATCAACCGCTTTAAAACCATATTCTAAAATGTGATGTTTTTTTGCTTGGCACATTCTTTTTATTTTTACAAATTCTGCAATATCGGCGTTGAGCACTACAGCCGAGCCGTTTGACATTGCCGCTTCAAACAACAACATTTTGCAGAAAAAATATTCTTCCATTGTTTTATGATAATCAAGATGGTCTTGGGTGAAGTTAGTAAAGCCACCAACAGCAAGCTTCAAACCCGCTATTCTAGCCTGCTCAAGGCCAATTGAACTAACTTCAAGCGCCACATCATCAACGCCATTTTCACGCAACTTGTACAAGTTTTTGTACAACGAAACAATATCTGGCGTAGTAAGGTCAAACCGCTCTAGCATTGGCTTTATAGCATCATCGCACATTACACCAAGCGTACCAATTGAAGCAGATTTTTTACCAATTAAAGCAATAATTTGACGAATAAATTCTGCTGTAGAAGTTTTTCCATTAGTGCCCGTAACCGCGTAAATATTGGTTGGAAGCGCTGCGTAAAATATTTTTAAAACTTCAACCAACAAGGCAAATGGTTGCTCGGTTTTTATAAAAATAATTTTATCGGAAGAAATTTTTATAGGAAATTCTTTTGCAACAACAACCTGCGCGCCCGCTAAAATAGCGCTTTCAATAAACTCACTACCACTTTTAACTTTGCCATCAAGTGCAAAAAAAATTGCTGATTTTGTTGCATTTATTTTGCGCGAATCAATTGCAACATCGGCAATTGTAACTTCATCAAGCCGCGCTGTACCTTGCTCTACAGTAAATTGTGTTTTAACTTGTGAGAAAATTTCTTTTAGATTCATGTTTAAAATTCTTCGCTATTTTTAAAAAGCTCTTCACTTTTATGACAAAACTTCTGCAACCAATTTATTAAAAATTGCTGCTTCTTGACGCATATTTTTTGCTTGCATGATAGGCCTTCCAACCACTAAATGACTAGCGCCGTTATTAAGTGCAGTTTTTACATCTGCAGTGCGTTTTTGGTCATCATTACTTGCCGAATTTCTAATTCCGGGAGTAACAATTAAAAAATCTGAGCCAAATTTTTCACGCAAAATTTTTGCTTCTAAAGGTGAAGCGACAACGCCATCAAGCCCCGCCGCCAAAGCCGCGCCAGCCTTCTTCACCACCAATTCTTCCAACGAAAATTTTGCATCAAAACCCATTTCTAATAAATCTGCCTGCTCTAAACTAGTTAAAACCGTTACACCAACAACCTTCATCGCGCCTTTATTTTCAACGGCTGCGGCCATAATTTCTTTATTTGCAGTATGAATTGTAAGCAAATCAATTTGATGAGAAGCAAGGTTGCGTACTGCTCTGCCAACGGTTGCAGGAATGTCGTATAGTTTTAGATCGGCAAAAACTTTTTTATTGTGCAATTTTAAAAACTCCACCAGCTCAAAGTACGAGCCACTTGCCATTAATTCTAAACCAATTTTGTAAAAGTTTATTTCATCGGAAAGTTCTTCAACAACTTGTTTTGCTGCAGAAAAATTAGGAACATCAAGGGCTAGAATAAGGCGGTCTTTAGCTAAAATCATGTTGCATGTAATTTAAATTATACAAATGAAATGCAAACGCCCTGCAAAATTACATCTTTTTTTCTTCACCAAGCAGCAAGCGAATGACATTTTCTCGGTGTCTTGCAGCAATTACTACAAATAGCGCGCAGCATAGAACCACTTGACTTGTCGGCGCATCATAATGTACAGAAAATGCGATGGAGGAAAGCACGGCAATTAGCGATGCCACTGACGAAATGCGATAGATTAAAAATATCATTAACCAGAAAACAATACTTAAAAAGCCGACTATAGGGTCAAGAGCCAAAAGCACAGCCAGAGCGGTTGCAACGCCCTTTCCACCTTTAAATTTTAAGTAAACTGGATAAATGTGAGCAATCACCGCAACAATTGAAACTATTGCCAAAAACAAGTGCAAATTATTGATAAAATAAAATGAGAAGCGGGCTACAATCACCATTATCGCACCTTTGAAGCCATCTAATAAAAGTGTGATTAGTCCAAGTTTTTTGCCCGCAATGCGCGTAACATTGGTGGCACCGATATTTCCTGAGCCAGCTTCACGAACATCTTTGCCCAAGCAAGCCTTTGTTATCACAAGGCCGAAAGGAATTGCACAAACAAAGTAAGTGATGGCTAAAAATAAAAATTGATAGACAAATATCATGCTTGATTATCGTTATTTTTGTTTTTGCGAAATGCGTCAAGTGAAATAACCTTGGCAGACAAGTCAACCGCTGGCTTCGCGCCTTTAGTATCATTTTTGTTAGCGTGATTTGTCGAAATTTTTGGCTCACCATCTTCACCAAATTCATCATAATTTACGCTGAATTTTAAACCAAAATTCATGGAAGGATCGGCGAAAGAAGTGATTGAGCGATAAGGCACAACTAGTTTTTCATATTTGCCTGCGAAGCTTAGAGACAGCTTGAATTGATCATGCTCAACAACAAAACTTTTATATTGATGCTGCACAACAATTGTCATTTCTTCGGCGTATTTTTCCTTCAAATATTTAGGAATAGTAATTCCGGGAAAGTTGGTAAGAAAAGTAATTACAAAATAATGTTTGCCCGGCAAGCAAGTCTTTTCAACCTTCTTCAGCGTTTCATAGATGACCGAACGCATGGAATTTTCAATAATTTCGTCGTAACCGATTAGATCTTGCATGAAAAATTTGGCGTAAAAAATTATTAAGTGTTGGTTTTTCTGTTGACAGGAAAACCAACAAACCCCGACGAATATTACTTATGCTAAGCAGCGATAGCCACTGGAGCAAATTCAATATTGTCATTAGCAAAGTTATCGTTTGCGTTTATTGTTTTTGAACGGATACCTTTCGAAGCTTGCGCCTCTAGAGTCAGCAGTGTCTCAGCTGGGCAAAATCAATCTTTTTATTATGCATGTCGAAGTTAAATCACCCCCGTAGTTTTTATTTTAACCCCCTACCCCCCAAGGGGGGAGACATGCTTTCGCTGCGCTTACGCAATGTCGGCCCGCACACCTAGAGGAAGTTCTGGGACTAAAATAAAAACTGGTGGAGGTGTCGGGTACCGCCCCCGAGTCCATGTACACCTATTTTAGATTAAGTTTATCACCATAGCGCGGGGTTAGCCGCGCACTGGTAAATATAATTATGAAAATGAAATTAACAAGTGGTTTGGTTCTTTAGATGGGTAAAAAATCTTGCGGCCTTGCAAATGGTTGTGGCCTTGCTTCGCGGCTAAAATGTTAGCTGCGAACCAAGCGACTGTAGGTTTCCATTAAATCTAGCGTGATTGGGCTAATTTCGGGGTATTTGTATTGATCGCCAATGGCCCCTACTCTGGTAAGCTCTGCGGCGCTGCCAGTAATGAAGACATCGGCGGCGTCAGCAAGTTCTTCTGGCTTAATGTGGCGCTCTACAACCTTTAGCCCCTTAGCTTTGGCAATGTCTATGACAGTAAGGCGCGTGATGCCATTGAGGAAGCAGTCAGGCAATGGGGTGTGCAATTCGCCATTTTTCATTACCAAGAATAAATTGGCACCAGTGGCTTCGGCCAAGAAGCCGCGGTAATCAAGCATTAGCGCGTCGTTGTATCCTTCTTTTTCTGCTTCATGTTTGCTGATGGTGCAAATCATGTAGAGGCCGGCAGCCTTTGCCGCTGTAGGCGCTGTTTCAGGTGATGGGCGTCTATATTTGGCAAATTTTAGCTTCAAGCCAGCGCGGCGAGCCTCGTCAGAGTAGTATGACGGCCATTGCCAGCAAGCAACCGCAACATTGATTGAGGTTTTTTGCGCCGAGATGGCCATCTGCTCCGAGCCACGCCACGCAAAGGCGCGCATGTAACCATCGACAATATTTTGCTTGGCAACAATTTCTAGTTTGATTTTATTAAGTTGCTCAACCGAATAAGGCACTTCAAAACCAATCATGTTGGCAGAAGCGTGTAAGCGCGTGCTGTGCTCGGTAGATTTAAAAATTTTCCCCGCATAAATTCTTTCGCCTTCAAACACGCATGAAGCGTAGTGCAAACCGTGATTAAGAACATGAACTTTAGCGTCTTTCCACTCAACAAATTGGCCGTTGTACCAAATGTAGCCGTCGCGTTTATCAAAAGGAATTAGTTCGCTCATAAATAATTTAAGTTTGCAGTTTTTAATCTTGAAGCCAGCATTCTAGCTGATGGTTTTTATTTTTTAAACTAGAATTTTTTTGGCTTATTCAAAAAATTTTTATTCAGCAGATAAATTATCTAAGGTTTTTCTAGAATTATAAATATTCTAACTTAGTATTCATTGTATTACATTAAATAATTTTTATTACTTTATGACAACACTTACAGTAAGAATATCAGACGAGCTAGATCAAGCCTTGCAACAATTTTGTAAAGAGGAGGATCGTAGTAAATCTTGGTTGCTTAAAAAAGCATTACAAGAAAAATTAGAAGATTGGCAAGATTTGCGCATTGCAAAAAAAGGTCGTGCGCAATATGAAAAAAATCCCCACCTAACAATTGGCCACGAAGCTTTAATTAAAGAGCTTGGAATCAAGAAAAAGAATCGCAAATAATTTTAAACTCACCAACTTAAAAACCCAAAAAATGTGGAAAATACATTATCAACAACAACCAGTAAAATTCTTAAAAAAACTAGATAACCCAACTAAAGAGAAAATTTTAGATTATTTAGAAAAAATTTTAACTGCAAAAAATCCAAAAATTTTTGGCAAAGCGTTGTCGGCAAATTTGACGGGGCTTTGGCGTTACAGGGTTGGTGACTATCGAATAATTTGTGATATTCGCCAAAAAGAGTTAATAATTCTTGTGATTGATATTGGTCATAGAAAAAATATTTACCGATAAATGATTAATAAATTTATGGCCGAGGCCTTGCGCCAAGCGCAGCTGGCTTTTGACAATGATGAAGTTCCGGTTGGCGCAGTTGTGGTTAGAAATGGCGAGATTATTGCAAGTGGATATAATCAGAACCGCACCAATGTTGACCCCAGCGCTCATGCTGAAATTTTAGTTTTGCGCGCGGCGGCGTTAAAAATTGCCTCAGCGCGGCTTGATGATTGCGATTTATATGTTACGCTAGAGCCTTGCGCCATGTGCGCTGCGGCCATTTCTTTGGCGCGCATTCACAATGTTTATTATGCTTGTGGTGATGAAAAATTTGGCGCGGTAGAAAATGGCGTGAGGTTTTTTGGCAGTGCTTCTTGCTATCACAAGCCCGAGGTTTATTCGGGAATTGGCGAAGGGGAATCGAAGAGAATGTTGCAAGATTTTTTTGCGAAGAAGCGTGCGGTGCCAAAGCTTTAGATTTCCGTTTTCACGGAAATGACATGGTTGAGGGAATGACATGGTTGAAGGAATGGCATGGTTGAGGGAATGACACCGACAGTCGTGTCATTTTCGCACAAGCGGGAATCTATATTAACAACAACTTGTGCTAATTTCAAAAAACACCAAATTATTTTCTTTTTCTGGCGAAAAACTAAGATTCGATTTATTCACCGCCCAAGAATAAGTAAGTGACGCATTAAAATATCGACTTTCAAAAATGCCTTTGGCACCAGCGCCGGCAAGCCTTCCCTCTGATCCATTATATTTATTTCTAACATAACCAAAATCATAAAAAGGCTCAAATTTAAATTTCTTGAGCTGTGAAATATTCTTGATGAAAAAGTTAGAACTTTCTTGCGAGAAAAGCGGCGCAATTAGCGAGCCAATGTTAAAATTTGCTTTGTTGCGCAAGTAGTATCCGCTATCGCCGCTAATGTAAGTTTCACGAAATCCGCGCACTGAATAATAGCCACCAACCGAGAACTGCTCTGAACCGTAGAGGGTTTGCTTGGCATATTGACTGTCTAGTTCAGTGGTTAAAATTATTGGCGCGTTAATTTTTGGAATGGTAATTTTTTTGGAAGCAGAAGCGTAAAATTTAAAAACTTCAAATTGCGCTTTGGCAACTGAAGCACCGATATTTTTTTGATCTTGCAACGCATTCAAAACCTTCAAACCCTTAGAGTATGAAGGCTTTAAATAAAGACTGGTAGTATCGTTAAAATGATAAGAAGCGGCAAATCCTAAATTTAAAACCGACAGTCTTCTTTGTGAATTATCATTTGCTACGCCAGCGGTAGTGCTCGCAGATT
This sequence comes from Rickettsiales bacterium, assembly GCA_947455365.1. Taxonomy (GTDB): domain Bacteria; phylum Pseudomonadota; class Alphaproteobacteria; order Rickettsiales; family UBA1997; genus CAMCFD01. The sequence goes on from CANGNU010000039.1 coordinate 7,574, forward strand.
GCTTGGCTGTAAGCGAGGCATTAGTTGAAAGTCGCAAATTAACCGTGTTTAATAATACGCGATCAATGGTAACTTTATTTTGCTTGGAAAAGCCCGTCACTTCTGATTCAGTGGCGTTATCAAGGTGGCCTTTAAATTCGCTGTGAGAATAATCGTAAGAAAAAGTATTGTACTTAAATGGAATTGAAAGCCCACCATTGAATGATTTTATGTCTTTATTTTTGTTGTTGTCATGCAAATTTGTTGCGTAATTTAAATTGATGTTGTCATTTAGAGAGAGTAAGTTGTCAAGGCTTGACGACAAGGTAGTTCTTTGCACGCCAGTAAATTTGTTACCAAGGTTGTCCTTACCCGCAGTAAGGCGCAAGGGCAATCGTTTGTTATTTTCGATGACAATTTTGCTGAGTCCATCGGCACTTCCCGGTTCAATTTTCATCACCGCAGCATTTGATTGTAGGCGGTTAATTTGGTACATTCCTTGATTGACATCTTTTAGGTTTAGAGTCTTGCCCTCAGCCATTCCAAAGGCGGCGAATTCTTGCATTTTGTCGGTAAATTTATCTTGACCAAGAAGAATTTTTTCTATCTTTCCTTCAATTATTTTTAACTCGAAAATTCCACTTTGTAAATTTTGTTGCGGCACAATTACTTGCGCGGTGGCGTTGCCAATGCTTTGGTAGTAGGCATTAACCGCAGCAACAACTTCGCTAAGAATTTTTGCCTCAAAACATTCACCAATGAATGGTGCGACAAGTTCTTGCTGGCGCGAATTGCTAAGATAATTGGCGCCGTTTAATTTTATTTTTTTAATTTGG